>JAYUBD010000001.1:0-9390 GCA_043740995.1 Caulobacteraceae bacterium
TGGGCGGGATGGCCGCGCTGCTGGTGGCCGGCGAGGGGCCCAAGGACCTGGTCAAGGCGCTGATCCTGGTGGACATCACCCATGCGCCATCGCCAAACGGGACGAACAAGATCATGGCGTTCATGAACGCCAATCCGGAAGGCTTCGCCTCCGTCGAGGCGGCCGCCGACGCTGTCGCGGCCTATATGCCCCATCGCGCCCGGCCCGCCGACCCTTCGGGCCTGATGAAAAATCTGCGCCAAAGAAACGATCGACTGTACTGGCACTGGGACCCCGCCTTCCTCGGCGCGACCGGCCGTGACCGCAACGCCGACGATGGGCGGATGGACCGCGTCGCCGGCGCCGTGACCGCGCCGACCCTGTTGGTTCGCGGCGATCAGAGTGAAGTCGTCAGTGAGGCGGATGCCGCGGCTCTGGTGCGATTGATCCCGCATGCCAGGGTGGTGGATGTGCGGGGAGCGGGCCACATGGTGGCGGGCGATCAGAACACCGTGTTCGGCGCCGCCGTGATGGGATTCCTCGGCGAAGTCGCCCCGGCCGACGGATAGACCCAGGCTCGACGATGCGGTCCCGGCGGCCTAACACCCCGGCATGGTCACTCCACCCCTCTTAATCGAACCGAGCCTGGCGTACCGGAGGCTGTCGCCCAATCTTCGCGGCGCGCTGTGGATGCTGCTGTCGGCGGTGACCTTCACCGCGATGACCACCCTGATCAAGTTCCTGGGCAAGGACTATCCCGCGCCGCTGCAGGCCTTCTATCGGCAGGCCGCGGGCCTGGTGATCCTCCTGCCATGGATCCTGAAGAATCCGGTGCGGGCCTTCGCCACCACCAGACCCGGCATAATGATCTTCCGGGCCGGGGCGGGCGCCATCGCCATGACCCTGCAATTCTACGCCTTTCAAAAAATGCCCCTGGCCGACGCCAATGCGTTGTCCTTCACCCGCGCCCTGTGGCTGGTGCCTTTGGCGGCCTTCATGTTGCGCGAGACCATCGGCCCCCACAGAATTGCCGCCGCGATCATTGGCTTCGCAGGCGTGCTGGTCATGGTGCACCCGGGCGCAGCCGGCGGCCTGGGCCTGCCCCAACTCTGTATGCTGGCCTCTTCGCTGCTGTTTGCCTTCACGGTGGTCGGCATGAAGGCGCTGACCCGCGATCACCCGCCCTCAACCCTGCTGTACTGGAGCGCGGCGCTGGGCGTGGTCTTCACCCTGCCGCTCGGCCTGATGGCCTGGCGCTGGCCGACCCTGGGGGACCTTGGCCTGCTGTGCCTGATGGGGGTGATCGCGACGGTGAACCAGGCTTGTTATATCAAGGGCATGCAGGCGGGCGACGCCGCCGCCATGGCCCCGATTGACTATACGCGGCTGGTGTTCTCCGCCGTCGTCGGATTCTTCCTGTTCAGCGAGGTTCCCGGCGCTCTGACCTTTGTCGGCGCCGCCATCGTGATCGCATCGACGCTCTACATCACCTTGCGGGAACATCGGATCGTGCTGCGCGCGAGGCGGGCGGCGGAACGCTCATCCGAGGCGCATTCGCTGGATTGGGGCGGCTCGTAGCTGCGCGAAATTCAGATATGGTGATCCGGAAATCACGGATCGACGGCTGGCGACACGCCGAGATCATCAGGAGGAGTCATCCATGGGTCCCATTCGTAAGGGCGGCACGGTCGCCGTCACCGGCGCCGCCGGCTTCATCGGCGGCTGGGTCGTGCGCCAGCTGCTGGACAAGGGCTATCGGGTGCGGGCCTGCGTGCGCGATGTCGACGATGACGCCAAGACCAGTTTTCTGAAGGCCATGCCGGGGTATGCATCGGGCCGGCTCACCGTGCATGCCGCCGATCTGGACGCGGACGGCTGCTTCGACGACGTGTTCGCGGGCTGCCAGGGCGTCTGCCACATGTCGCATGTGACCACCTATAGCGACGCGGACTATATCCAACGGGTCTGCGGCCACATCATCAAGAGCATCAACAATTCGGGCAGCGTCACCCGCGTGATCGTCACCTCCAGCATCGCGGCGGTGATGTCCGAGGCGGATCTGGATGAATTCATTCGCCGGCCGGTCTTCTATGAGGATCGTTGGCCCGATGAACACAATGCCCGGCGCACGCCCGATCGCCAGGGTTATTCGATCGGCAAGGTCTATGCCGAGCGCGCCTTTTCCGACGCCGCCGCCCAGAGCGGAGGATGGGAGGCGATCACCTGCTGTCCGGGCGACAATGTCGGGCCGATCCAGTCGGCGCACCAGAAGAACGGCGGCCCCTGGCAGCACAATATCGAGGGCATGCTGATGGGCGAATACCAACAGAACGGCGCGTATCGGCCATGGATGACCGTGGATGTGCGCGATGACGCCGCCTGCCACATTGGCCTCTTGGAGAGCGTTCAGGTCAGGAACGGCGAGCGCTACATCGCCAGCTCCACCGAACGTCGCAATTGCGAGGACATCTGCGCCGACATCGCGCGCCTGTTGCCGGAGCTCGGCCACGACACGCCGCCGGTGACCGACCCCTTCCCCGACCGCATCAAGGCGCGCGAGGCGGAGATGCGCGGCATCTGGGCGCAAACCGAATTGCGCAACGACCGCGTTCGCGCCGTGACCGGCGTCACCTTCCGCCCCCTGGACGAATCGATCCGGGACTGTGTGGAATCGCTGATCACGGTGGCCAAGGTGAAGCCGAAGCTGAAAGCGGGGTTCGCGGCGCGCGTCTAGCGCGTTCGCCATTGCGTCGCCCTGCCTTCCCGACCAACCGACTTGCGGGACGCACGGCTATCGCGGCCTCATTCAAGTTCGGTCATCCAACAGGGCGCGAGGCTCGGTCGCAAAGTGGTGCGGTCAGGAAACCATTTTGAGACTCGCGGCTTATTGCGAACACCATCAGAGCTGAGCCCGTCGCGATGATCGAACCCACCTTTTAGTCCGGCATGCAGGCCCTGGCCACGCTCACCGACGATGGATTGCTTGATCGGCTGCAACGCGGTGCGTTCACATATATTCTCGACTATACAAACCCAAAAAACGGGCTTGTACAGGACACCTCTCGCAAGGGTTCTCCCTGCAGTATCGCCGTGGTCGGCATGGCGTTGTCCTGCTACCCGATCGCCGTCGAGAGAGGCTGGATGTCGCGCGCCGAGGCCGCGGCGCGGACTCTGAAAACCCTCAGATTTTTCATGGCCAGCCCGCAGGGCGAAGCACCCGTCGTCACGGGCTACAAGGGCTTCTATTATCATTTTTTGGACATGCAATCGGGGCTTCGCGTCTGGGGCTGTGAACTGTCTCTCATAGACACCGCCATACTCTTGGCCGGCATGCTGACGGCGGGGTGCTACTTCGCCGGCGGGGGTGAAGAGGCGGAAATTCCGGCCCTGGCCGATGCGCTCTATCGCCGGGTCGACTGGGGGTGGGCGCAAAACCGGAGTAAGACGGTCTCGCAAGGCTGGAAGCCGGAGTGCGGTTTTCTTCACTATGGTTGGCAAGGCTACAACGAGGCGACGCTGCTCTACATCCTCGCCCTGGGATCTCCCACCCTGCCCCTGCCTGGCGCGAGCTTTGTCGGCTGGACGCGGACCTACCAGTGGGAGCACATGCTCGGACAGGATGTGCTGTATTCCGGCCCGCTGTTCACCCACCTGTTTCCCCACGCCTGGATCGACTTTCGCGGCATACACGATGCGTTCATGCGGCAGGTAGGGAGCGACTATTTTGAAAATACAACAAAGACGATCCAGGTCCACCGCGAATACGGGGCGCGAAACCCGCGCGACTATGCCGCATACAGTCGGGATTTTTGGGGAATTTCCGCCGGCGATGGCCCCGGCGAAGGTCTGGTCCGCCAACAAGGCAGAGCGCGCCGGTTCTTTGGCTATACAGCGCGCGGCGTACCCTATGGGCCCGACGACGGGACCATCGCGCCCTGGGCCATGCTGGCGACCCTGCCCTTCGCGCCCGAGCCGGCGCTGCGGGGTACGCGGCGTCTTTTGGAGACCTGGCCACAGGTTTGCGTCAATGACAGGTTTTCAAGCGGGTTCAACCCAACGCTGGAAGCCGACCGCGGCGGGTGGCTGTCCGACGGGTGGTATGGCCTCGATCAAGGGCTGCTGGTCATGATGATCGAAAATCATCGGACCGGTCTTGTCTGGAAGCTGCTGCGCGCCAGCCCCTATGTCCGGACCGGTTTGAAGGTCGCGGGCTTTGCGGGAGCGTGGCTTTGAGCAGGCCAATCAGCACCAAACGGGATCAGTTGGACGACAGCGCACTGCTGCAACGCGTTCGGCCACTGGGCTGGGACAACCCGGTCCCGAAAGCCCGGTATGACCTGGTGATCCTCGGCGGCGGGCCGGCCGGTCTGGCGGCGGTCGAAACGGCGACGCGGCAAGGAGCCAGTGTCGCGCTGATTGAGCGAGACCGCCTGGGCGGTGTCTCGCTCAATACCGGATCGGCGCCATCCAAGGCCATGATCCGCGCGGGCAGTCTGGAGATCAGGCGTTGCGACGAGCCGTCGTGCGATCGCAACCTGGAGGCGGCTCAACGGTTCCGCGCCGCCATGGGACGGATGCGGCGCATTCGAACCCGCATTTCCGAATATTGCTCTGTCGAGCGGCTGGTCGCCGACGGCGTCGATGTGTTTTTTGGCGATGCGAAATTCACGGGCGTGGAGGCGCTTTGCGTCGATGAGGTTAAGATACGCTTCAAGCGGGCTTTGATCGCCACCGGCGCGAACGCGGCGCCCTCGAACATCCCGGGCCTCGACGAGGTCGGCTACCACACCAGCCGGACAATTTTCGACCTCGACCTGTTGCCGGAACGGCTGGTTGTCATCGGCGGGGGTCCGCTCGGTTGCGAATTGGCGCAAGCCTTCCGCCGCCTGGGTTCTCACGTCACGATCATCCAGAGTGATCCCCAATTCCTGCCCCGCGAGGAGCGGGACGCCGCTCAACTCTTGTCCGAATCCCTGGACCGGGACGGCGTGGCGATCCGTCTGAACACCACCGTTGTCGGCGCCCGCCTGGATCGAGGCGCCAAAGTCCTTGATACCGAAAACTATGACCTCAAAGAGAGCATAGCCGCCGATGTCGTTCTTTTGAGCATAGGCCGAGCGGGTAATATTGAAAACCTGGGCCTGGCCGAGGCCGGAATTGACACCATCGCCGATCGAATCAAGATCGATGATTACCTACGCACCTCGAACCGACACGTTTACGCCGCCGGCGATGTGTGCATGGAGCACCAGTTCACCAATATCGCCGACTGCACCGGCCGCATGGCGACGCGGAATGCGTTGTCGGGTAAGAAAAATCGATGCAGTCGCCTGACGATTCCGTGGTGCACCTTTTGCGACCCGGAGATCGCCGATATCGGCATGAGTGCCCGCGAGGCGCGGGAGGCCTCCATACCGGTACAAACCTTCACGGTGATGATGCAGGACAATGACCGGGCGATCATTGACGGTCAGGACGATGGTTTCGTGAAAATCCATGTCCGCGCGGGAACCGATCAAATTCTCGGCGCGTCGATCGTGGCGTCCCGCGCCAGCGAAATGATCAACGAGATCGCGGTGGCCATGGACGCTGGGATGGGCATGCGCGATCTGGCCAATGTCCTTCACGTCTATCCCGCGCAAACCGAGGCGATCAAGAGAGCGGCCATGGACTTCCTGCGCACCCGGCCCGTTTTGCATCCGCGACCGCGAAGAGAACGCTGAACCCGGCGCCCGCGACGGCGGGGCGCGACTTTCGGGGATGACGGCGGCGCGGGGCCTTGCCATAGGATGGCGGGGCTGGATTTGATCAAGGACTATTGCATGCGCTGGCTGAGTTTCGAACACGACGGCAAGGCGACCTTCGGCTTCGTCAAGGGCGACGGCGTCGTCGATATCGGCCGGCGCGCGCCGGATGTTCCGGACCTGCGCGCGGCGATCGCGGCGGACCGGCTGGACAGGCTGGCCGCCGAGGCGAAGGCCCTGCCGGCGGACCTGCCGCTGGCCGGGCTGGTCTATCTGCCGGTCATCCCCAACCCCGGCAAGATCCTGTGCGCCGGTCTTAACTATAAGGCCCACCAGCAAGAAACCGGGCGCGGCGGCGAGGCCCACCCCACCATCTTCGCCCGCTTCGCGGCCGGCCAGGTGGCGCACAACCAGCCGATGTGGCGGCCCCGTGAGTCTGCCCACCTCGACTTTGAGGGCGAGATCGCCCTGATCATCGGCAAGGCCGGACGGCGGATCGCCAAGGCCGACTGGTTGAGCCATGTGGCGGGGTTCGCGCCCTATAATGACGGCAGCGTCCGTGACTGGCAGCGCCACACCTCGCAATTCACCCCCGGCAAGAATTTTGCCCGCACCGGCGGATTTGGCCCGTGGATGATGACCCCGGACGACGTGGGCGACCTCGACGCCATGGAGATCACCACGCGGCTGAATGGCGAGGTCATGCAAAACTCAACCTCGGCCCTGATGGTGTTCGGGTTCGCGGATCTGGTGGCCTATTGCTCGACCTTCCTGCCCCTGGAGCCCGGCGACGTGATTGTCACCGGCACGCCCGGCGGCGTCGGCGCCGCGCGCAATCCGCCGGTCTGGATGAAGGCCGGCGATCGTATCGAGATCGAGGTGAAGCCGATCGGCACGCTGGTGAATTTGGTGATCGACGAATAGGGCGCGGTTCGGTGACCGCGTTTAAAGGGGTCAGGATCCTTGACGTCAGCCAGGGACTGGCCGGGCCGTTCGCCACCATGCTTCTGGCCGACTTCGGGGCCGAGGTCATCAAGGTTGAACCCCCGACGGGGGACCGCATTCGTGACACGCCGGGCTATTTGACCTGGAACCGCGGCAAGGCCCGGACCGTGCTCGATATCGAAACCGCCTCGGGCCTCGCGGCTTTGCGCGCCCTGATGTCGGGCGCGGATGTGGTGGTGTTCGACCACGCGCCCGGACGGCTTGAGGCATCCGGTCTGGGCGCGGCGGCGCTGATCGCCGACCACCCTCGACTGATCCATGTCTGGGTCCCGCCGTTTGGCGTCAGCGGACCGTGGAGCGGGCTTCCCGAACACCACGCCATGTTGACCGGTCTGACGGGCACGGCGTTTCGGCAAGGCGGCTATGGCGACCAGCCGATCTGGCACGTCATGCCGATGGTGCATCACGGTCAGGGAGCGATGGCCGCCGCCGCCATCGGCGCCGCCCTGATTGACCGGCGCCGCACCGGGTCTGGTCAGAGCGTGATTGTCAGCGGCGCGCATGGCAATGCCGAAATCGCCGGCCCCCTCGGCCTGCTCGACGCCCCGGGGCTGATGCAGGGCCACCCCTTGGGGGGCTCGCCGAGCTATCGCCTCTACCAATGCCAGGACGGCGAATGGCTGTTTTTGGGGACCTTGTTTCCGCATTTCTTCGACAAGGCGGTGATCGCCCTCGGCTTGAATTTGCTGCCCGGGGACATGCTTCAAGGCCTGGAGATCGGCGCCGTGCTGGAACGCGTGTTTCGCTCGAAACCGCGCGCCGCGTGGCTGGAGATCCTGGCGGCCAACGATGTCCCGGTCGCCCCGGTGCTGGATCGCGCGGACTGGCTGGTCAGCGGCCCGATGGCCGACAACGGCATGCGCCTTAGGTTTGAGCATCCCAGGCTCGGCGAGGTGGTCATGCCCGGCGCGCCGGTCAAGCTGGCCGCGACCCCGGCCCGGGTGCGGGGCTTGATGCGCGAGGCGGATCGGGCCGAACTGACCGCCTTCGCGACCCCGAAGCCCGCCCGCCCGCCGGCGGGAGGCGACGCGCGACCGCCGCTGGCCGGGATCAAGGTGCTCGATCTGGGGACGGTGATCGCCGGCGCCTATGCCAGCTCTATCCTCGCCAATTTCGGCGCCGACGTGATCAAGATCGAGTCGGCGGACGGCGATCCCTTCCGCCCGTTCGGCGCGGGCTTTGTCAATTTCAATCGCGGTAAGCGTGGCCTCGGCCTGAATCTGAAGGAGCCCGAGGGCCGCAGCCTGTTTCTGGATCTGGCGCGGCAGGCCGATGTGGTGATCGACAATTATCGCCTGGGCGTGCGGGCGCGGCTCGGCATCGACTATGCGGCGCTCAAGGCGGTGAATCCGCGGATCATTTCCTGTTCGATCAACGCCTATGGTTCGACCGGCGCCGAGGCGCACCTGCCGGGATTCGATCCCCTGCTGCAGGCGCGCAGCGGCATGATGCAGGCCCAGGGCGGCGAGGGCCAGGAGCCGGTGTTTCACTCGGTCGCGATCAATGACGTGGCGACCTCGGCCATGGCCGGCTTTGGCGTGATCGCCGCCCTGCATGCCCGGGACCATACCGGCCTCGGCCAGAATATCGAAACCTGCCTCGCCGCCCAAAGCGCCCTGTGGCAGTCCGGCGCGCTGACCACCTGGCCGGGCGCGCCATCGCCGCCGACCGGCGATCGCGACTGTATCGGCTTCTCCGCCCTGGATCGTTTCTACCGCTGCGCCGACGGCTGGATCACCCTGGGCCTGACCAACGAGGCGCAGGCGGCGGTTCTGGAAAGGGTCCTGGGGGCCGAAGGCTGGGCCCAACGATACCCGCGACCCTTGGCGCAAGACCGCCACGGCGCCCTGGCCGACGAGGTCGCCGGGCTGGCGGCGTCGTGGCCGCGCGGCGACCTGCTCGCCCACCTCGCGGCCGCCGACGTCCCGGCCGCGCCGGTCCATAATGGCGACGAGGCGCGGGGCGAGGACTGGCTGTGGGATAGCGGATTTTACGAACTGCGCGCCCATCCGGACTGGGGCGACCTGGTGGTCAGCCGGGCTTTCGCTGAGTTCAGCCGCGGCGGCTCGGGCTTCACTCGCCTGGATCCTGGCCTCGGCGAACATGGCGCCGAGGTGCTGCTGGACTATGGCATCGCCCCGGACCGAATCCGCCGTCTGGCGGCGGCGGGGGTGATCTTTCGCGGCTGAATCGCCGCCGTCGCGGACCCGGCCGACACGCGCGGCTTTGTTCCTCGGCCTCGACTGTATTACGAGACTTTCCAGTCACGCGGCGGAGGCGGGGATGAGCGAGCGTTTTGGACCTGAACACCTGGAAGCGTGGCGCCGCGACGGCGGCGTCTCGATCCATAATTTCTTCACGCCGGATGAAGTCGCCGCCGTGCAGGCGGACTTCGAAACGGTGTTCGGTCGCGCGGCAGGCGCCGATCTGCCCATGGACAAGAAGAAGCCGGGCGAGGTCGGGCGGTTCAACCCCGCGCAGTTCGTGGACATCCAGGCCGTGCCGCTCGACTGTTCGCCCGCCCTGAACCTGATCGGCGTGCACCCCGCCCTGGTCGCCTTCGCCAAGGCCGCGCTGCGGGCCCCTGCGGTGCACGTCTACCAATGTCAGGCCTGGGCGAAATACACCGGCGACGCCGACTATGATCAGCCGTTTCACTGCG
>JAYUBD010000002.1:0-2868 GCA_043740995.1 Caulobacteraceae bacterium
CTATCTCTACGCGATCCTGGGAGACGAATGGCGCGCGGCCGGCGACGCCGCGCCTGGACCGGCAAACCCCAATATCTCTCGCGCCTAAGCCGAGGTTGCGATCCATATTGTGTGACGCGCGCCCCGGCCGCGGCCAGTGGCGCGAATGCGGCATGTCTCGACACCATAGCCGGTCTGGCGAAGCCGGCGCACGAAGGCTTCGTCCGGCGTTGCTGACCAAACCGCCAACACGCCGCCGGGGCGGAGGGCTCGTCTGGCCGCATTCAGGCCCGCCGGCGAATAGAGCGAGTCGTTGGCCTTGCGATCAAGCCCGCCCGGGCCATTATCGACATCCAGCAGAATGGCGTCATAGTCCGAGACGGCGGACCCGATCAGCGGGCCGACATCCCCTACGTGCAGGGTAAGACGCGGGTCTTGCAGGCTGGCGCCGAACAGGTGGGCCATCGGTCCGCGCGCCCAGGCCGCCACGGCGGGCACAAGCTCGGCCACAACGATTTCGCCGTCGGCGGCCAGGACAGGGAGGGCGGCGCGCAGGGTGAACCCCATGCCGAGGCCGCCAATCAGAATGCGGGGGGCGCGCCGATCAGCGATGCGGCCACAGGCCAGGGTGGCGAGCGCCGCCTCGGAACCGCTGCGGCGGCTGTTCATCAGTTCGATGCCGCCGGTCATGATCGAGAACTCGTCGCCGCGCCGCATGAGACGAAGCCCGGCCCCGTCGCCGCCCGGGATGGTTGCGCTGTCGAGATGAATCCACGGTATCAATGGAGCAGCGCCAATATGCCGGAGAACTGGAGTGAACGTTTACAACCCGGTCGGGCCGCCCGCCGCCATGATCATGCACCGGATCCTCGCCCGTTTCGACGCCGAAGTACG
The DNA here is from genome assembly GCA_043740995.1 of Caulobacteraceae bacterium. Lineage (GTDB taxonomy): Bacteria > Pseudomonadota > Alphaproteobacteria > Caulobacterales > Caulobacteraceae > Acaudatibacter. Next base: position 874 of record JAYUBD010000002.1, read on the forward strand.
CGCCCGCCCCACGGCCCGGCCCGTTGGTGGAGCCCGCCGATGGCGTGGTGCGGATTGTCGGGCATTTCAACTTCATCTGCAGGCGCTCGCATCCGTTCAAAAGTGAAATCGGGCGTCGTTTGCCGGTTTACACCCCCCGCCCGCCCGTCCACATCTGGTGAATGAACTCTTCATTCTCGATATTTTGCCTGGCGGGACTATCGGTGATCGCGGCGTCCTGCGCGCCGCCCGCCCATCCGGTGGTGGAAACCGACAAGGACTGGCCCTTCTACGGCGCCGATGAGGGCGGGCAACGGTTCTCGCAGGCGCGACAGATCACGCCCGACAATGTTCGTGGACTGAAGGTGGCGTGGACGTTTTCCACCGGCGACATGGCCAGCAAGGGCGTCAACCTCAAGCACTCGTCATTCGAGAACACGCCGATCATGGCGGGGGGGCGGGTCTATGTGTGTTCGCCGTTCAACGAGGTGTTCGCGCTCGACCCGGCCACCGGCAAGGCGTTGTGGTCGTACGACCCGAAAATCGACCCCGCCATCCACTATCCCAACAAGGAAGACTGCCGCGGTGTCGCCTATTGGCGCGACGCCCAGACGGCGGTTGGCGCGCCCTGTGGCGAGCGAATTTTCATGAACACCAATGATCGGCGGCTGATCGCCCTGGACGCGGCCACCGGCAAGGCGTGCGCCGCGTTCGGCGACGGCGGAACCGTTGATGTGGCCAAGGGCGTGGTGCTGGCGCGCAATGGCCAGATGCAGATCACCTCGGCGCCGGTGGTGGCGCGCGGCGTGGTGGTGGTCGGCTCGTCCATCGACGACAATCAACGGTTGAAGGAAATTTCCGGGGCGGTTCGCGCCTATGACGCCCGCACCGGCGCCTTGAAGTGGAGCTGGGATCCCCTCGCCGCCGCGCCCGCCACCATCGTCGCCGGCGCGGCCAATGTCTGGGCGCCGATGTCGACGGACGCGGCGCGCGGCCTGGTCTTCCTGCCGACCACCAGCCCCAGTCCGGATTTCTGGGGCGGGATGCGACCGGGCGACGCTGGCGACGCTGATTCGGTAGTGGCGCTGAATATCGAGACCGGCAACAAGGTGTGGGCGTTCAAGACCGTTCACCACGATGTGTGGGACTATGACAATCCGGCGCAGCCGACCCTGGGCATGGTGGCCTGGGGCGGCGTGATGCAGCCGGCGGTGCTGCAACCGACCAAACAGGGGCTGCTGTTCACCCTCAACCGCGAGACCGGCAAGCCGGTGATTCCGGTGCGGGAACGGCCCGTGCCCCAAGGCGGCGCCCCGGGTGAGCTTCTGTCGCCCACGCAGCCGTTCCCGGTCGCGCCGGCGCCGCTCGCCCCCAGCATGATCCGGGCGCGGGACGCCTATGGCTTAACGCCCTGGGACAAGGCCCAATGCCGGCGGTTGATCGAGGGGGCGCGGCATGACGGGCTGTTTACGCCGCCGTCGCTGGGTGGCAGCATCGTCTATCCGTTCACCGGGGGCGGCTCAAACTGGGGCGGGCTCGCCTTCGATGCGGCGCGGCAGGTGGTCTATGTGAACACCTCCAATGCCATGCATCTGGTGACTCTGATCCCGGCGGCGAAGGTCAAGGCGGCACAGGCTGCCGAACCGGATGCGGAAATCTCGTCGCAAGCGGGCGCGCCGTTCGGGATGCGCCGGGTGGTGATGCGCTCGAAGCTCGGGCTTCCCTGCAACCCGCCGCCCTGGGGCCGGTTGCACGCCATCGACATGCGAACGGGCAAGATTCTCTGGGAAGTTGCCCTGGGCACCACCCAGGACGTCGCCCCGGGCAGCCAGCTCTTGCTCGGACAGACCGGATCGCCAAATTTCGGCGGGCCAATGGCCACGGCGTCCGGTCTGGTGTTCATCGGCGCCACCCTGGACAATTATCTGCGCGCCTTCGACGGCGGCAGCGGCAAGCAGGTTTGGCGTGGGCGCCTGCCGGCTGGGGCTCAGGCGACGCCGATGACCTATGTCTGGA
>JAYUBD010000003.1:0-2860 GCA_043740995.1 Caulobacteraceae bacterium
CGGCGACTGGCGGGCGCCGTCGGACGGCAATGCGCGGGTCTGGCTGGACGAGCTGGAAGCCAACGTCCCGGATCAGGTTTGAGGCGAGTGAAGGTCAGATAGGTATTCCGCGCCTGGCCCATCATTGGCGCTCCGACGGTCCCCGCAAAAGACCCGCGGATCTGCCCGGAAAGGACCCTCGGAATGCGTGCTTGGGGAGGATTGCGCACCTAGCCACCCGGCCCGCCGCCCTTAGTTCCAGTGGCCTTCCCCAAAGATACCGGCTTGTGCGGCGTGGTAGGTTATGGCCCCGGTCCGGCCTGCCCATGGCCCTTTTGTACCCAGCAAGGTGCCAAAGCAGTCCATCGAGCCGTCGGTGGCTGGCGCAGCGCAACTGGTTCGCTGCTCGAAGCTCGGGAACTCGCAGACGCCCAAGCGAGCGAAGCGGCCTCCAGGCGTCTGCCAGGTTGCACATTTGCCGACCTCTTGGTGTTTTTGTCCGCTCGCGGCGGTGATATCCCGCGTCGTCCGCCAAATAAGCGCACCTTCGTGAGGCTCTGTTTGCGCGGGAACCCTGGCGCCGTCGGTCACCTCACTCTTCTGTTCGAAGGTGAACCTGTCTGTAGCTTGCGCAACCATCGGCACGGAAGTCAGCAGAAGCGCGAGCAGATGATTCTTCATAGATTTCAACTCCAGCTCCCGCATTAGAGCCAGCCTGAGACCTGGCGTCAATGTTGGGCGCAACTCCAGCGGATCAACCTGAGCTTAGGCCTGGCACGGTTCTGTGGAATGTCGGCGGGGGGGTTCTGCAGACTAAGCGTCCTAGTTAAAACAACTCTATCACGATTGCGCCCGGCGCTCGACCGCCCCACTGTGCCAACAGGGGGAACATTCCATGAAACGCATACTTGCCGCCGCGCTCCTGGCCGCCGTCGCTACGGCTCCGGTCGCCCACGGGGCGGACGACCCGACCGGCGCGCGCTGGTGGGCGCACGTCCAGCGCCTCGCGGCCGACGACACCGCCGGAAGGCTGCCCGGAACGCCCGGCTACGAGATCGCCGCCCGATATGTCGAAGACCAGTTCCGGGTGCTTGGCCTGCAGCCGGCGGGCGTGAAAGGCTACCGCCAGCCCGTCGACTTCATCGAGATGACGGTCGCGCAGCCGAAATCTACGGCGCGGCTGAAATCGCCTTCCGGAGCACGTCAGCTTAAGGCGGGCGATGAAATCCTGTTTTCCTCGGGTAGTCCGCAACCGAACACCTACAGCGCGTCCCTGGTTTTCCTGGGCTATGGCCTGCATCTGCCCGAGGCCGGGTACGACGACTTCGCCGGCGTCGACCTGAAAGGAAAGATCGCCGTGGTGGTCGGGGGCGGGCCGGCCGACCTTCCCGGCAATCTGAAATCCCACGCCGCGCGCGAGTTGCGCAACAAGACGCTGGAAGAACGCGGGGCGGTGGGCGTGATCAGCATTCCGCTGCCTAGCGCCATGGACATCCCCTGGGATCGTCAGATCAAGCTGGCATCCCAGCCCGGCATGTTCCTGGCGGATGCAGCGCTGCGGCCGGTGAAGGGCGTCCTGTTCAGCGCCGGGTTCGACCCGGCGCGCGCCGGGGTCCTGTTCGAAGGCGCGGACCAAGACCTCGGCAAAGTCCTCGCTGCCGCCGAGGCAGGACAGCGGCTGAAGAGTTTTGTCCTGAAGACCAGCCTGAGTGGATCGATCGCCACCCGCAGCCGCCCGGTGAACTCACCCAATCTCATCGCCAAGCTGGAAGGCGCCGACCCCGCGCTCAAAGCAGAGAACGTCGTGGTTTCCGCCCATCTCGATCATCTGGGGATCGGCGAGCCGATCGCCGGCCAGCGGATCTACCGCGGCGCCATGGACGATGCGTCCGGCGTCGCCTCGGTCTTGGAAATCGCACGCACGCTGACCGAGGGGCCTCGACCCAAGCGCTCGATCCTGTTCGTGATCGTGACCGCCGAGGAGAAGGGCCTGCTCGGCTCGCGTTACTTCGCTAATCGTCCGACTGTCCCGCAAAGCTCGCTGGTGGCGGACCTCAACTTCGACATGCCGCTTCCGCTCTTCCCGCTGAAGAACCTTGTGCTGATCGGCTACCCCGAGACGACGCTCACCGACACCGCCCGCAGGATTGCCGACCCGATGGGGCTGAAGCTCAGCTCCGATCTGCAGCCCAACCGCAACGCCTTCATCCGCACCGATCTCTACAGCTTCGTGCAGGTCGGCGTGCCGGGCGTGGCCTTTGGCTTCGGATACGAACCCGGCTCTCCAGAGGAGAAGATCAAGGCCGACTGGCGCACGCTGCGCTACCACAGTCCTGCCGACGACCTGAACCAGCCGGTCGACAAATCGGCTGCGGCCAAGCTCGACGCGTTCGTCGCCGCTATGGCCCGCGAAGTGGCGAATCAGCCTCAGCGCCCCGCCTGGCGGCCGGAGAGCTTCTTCCGCCGCTTCGCGGCGGGGAAGTAGCGCCGCCGACTGAGCAACGGCCTATACCCTTTTCGGTCCGTGCCCTGCATAGATCGCATCGAGCAGGGGCCGAAACTGGGTCGATTTTCACCGTTGTCTCTGGGCCTGGAAGCGGACCTTCTACCGACACACGCGTCAGCCGATGGGTGGGACTCAAGAGTCTGAATTTATCCCCTAAGTCACGCTGGTCAGCATCGGCGACACGCCGGCTTTCGGGCCGGCGGACAGCGCGGGGATGATCGCGTCCACCCGATCGACCACCGTCCAGGCGTCCATGAAGTCCGGCGGGGTCATGCGGGCGTCGACCGTGTGCTGGAAGAGGGCGAACAACGGGTTCCAGAAGCCGTCGGGACTGTAGAACACCACCGGCAGGGTGTGCAGGTCGAGGCGGCGCCA
>JAYUBD010000004.1:0-2859 GCA_043740995.1 Caulobacteraceae bacterium
TCACCCGCCGCTACGGCTTTGGCGCGGGCGAGGACGAACCGCTGGCCTGGTTCGACACGGCGTTCATCGGCGCCCACTATCTGCACGCCGACCGCCAGGGCTCGATCCTGGCCTGGAGCGATGCTTCGGGAAACCGGGTCGGCGCGCGCACCTATGGCCCCTATGGCGAGCCAATCATCGGCGCCGCGCCCACGCTGATTGCAACTGGAGCGGAGCAAGGAAACGACCTTTTATTTGCCGCCGCCGGAGTCACGAAAGCTTAAGGATGGTCGGGAATCTCCAGGCATATAATCTCGTAAAGAGCCGATCTGCTGTCGAATAGGGCGCTCCCGTCGCTGATAGCAATCCGCGCGGTCGGCCCCTGGGGTGGGTCCAAGCATCGGCGATGCGGCGGAACCGCGAAATCGCGGAGAGCGGTCACGGAGGAGCCGGGCCGATCCCATCGCGGGCCCAAAATGGTTGCCAACGACAGTTTTTGTAACTACATATCTCACGGTGAAAATCGAGTTTGATCCGGCCAAGCGGGAATGGACCCTCAAGGATCGCGGACTTGATTTTCTCGATGCTCCGATGTTGTTCGAAAGCCTGACGCTCACGGTCGTCGATGACCGCGTCGATTACGGTGAAGAACGCTTCGTCAGCTACGGCATTATCGATGGCGTTGCCGTGGCCCTCGTATGGACGGATCGCGATGGCGTCATTCGGGTCATCTCGATGCGCAAAATGCACTTGGAGGAGATACGACATGTCGGACTGGATTGACCCCGACGACGCACCAATTCTGACGGCGGAGGTGGCCGCCCGCGCCGAGATCCGAGAGGGAGGCACGCTCATCCGCCCTGCAACAGGAACCCTCACGCGAATGGGCCGGCCCCCGCTTGGTGAAGCCGTCAAAAAGCAGGTGACGCTGCGGCTTGACCGAGATGTTGTGGAGGCGTTCCGCGCAAGCGGCGCGGGCTGGCAGTCGCGCATCAACGACGTGTTGCGCAAGGCGGTCGGCGCCTAATTAAGTGGGCAAACAAAGGGTCAAATTCCCTCCGATGAACCGGAATGGATGGCGGCCTTCCAGCTCGGACTGGAGCGGGAGGATCTCGCCGCGGCGACGGTGCGCGGATATCGCTACGATCTTCGCCATTTCCTCGCCTGGCGCCGTACGGTCCAGGACGGAGCCTTCGTCATTCAGGCTCTCGGCGAGCATGACCTGATTGCCTATCGGGAGCAAATGGTTGCCGCCGGCCGGCGGCTGGCCGCGGTCAACCGGCGGCTTGAAGCGCTGCGCCGGTTCTGCCGATGGGCGCGCGGGACCGGCGCCCTGACATAGGCTGTCGCACACGGGGTCCGGCCCGTGCGCACCGTGCGTGATCGCCAGCCGGTCGGCCTGGCCGATGTCGAGGTCCACGCGATCCTGCGCGCCGCAGGCGCCTCATCGCATGGGCTCGCGGCGCGCAACTATGCCCCAGTGCAGCTCATGCTCCAGGCTGGTCTCCGGATCGGCGAAGTTGCCGCCTTGCAAATCGCCGACATCACCATGAACGATCGATCCGGCATCGTGCGCATTCGACACGGCAAAGGCCTCAAGGCGCGCGGCCATCAGGGTCGTGGCCTCGGGCGCCACCACGTCTTCGGGTGCGACGCCTTCGGAGAGGGAGGCTTTGAGAACCCAGTTCAGGTAGTCACGCTGACGATCGCGTAGTCCGCCAAATTCGAACACCGTGGCGCGGTCGCCGGCCTCTTCCATCTTGGGACGGCGCAGATCGTTGGCGAGGCGCGGGTGGCCGAGCAGGACGACCGAAAGCTAACCTCCGCCGTCGGAGACGAGCTCGATCAGGCGTTTTAAGGCCTTTAACGGGCAGGTTGAAGATACGTGTAAAAACCGGTCACAAGGGATCCGCGGTGCCGATACGCTCGCATTTTCAAGCGCTTTGGAGCTTGCGGGGGCGCCCGCCTTTGGCCCCGTTGCGCCGGGCGGCGTCGGCCTTCGCGGGCGACGTCGCGCGTCCGGCCTGACGGGCCATATACGCACGGGCGCCGAAGACGCCGGCGAGAAGCCCTGCGATAGAAAGATCGACGTCCAACGCCTCCCAATGCAGGCCGTAGCCCGCGCCAAGAATCCGCACGTCGCTTAATTCAACAGAGGTCGCGGTTTCGAGACCCTGGGCGAGCCGGGGCGGGAACGCGAAGGTGCAGCCGTTTGTCAAATCGACGACCAACCGCTCACGCCTTTTGTCGAACCGCACTTTAGCCACGCGCGGCTCGGACACCCGAGCCGCATTGCCGCGGGCGAGCGCGGCCTCATAGTCCGCTTCGGAGATTTCAATCATGGATAGCTCTCCACCTGGCCAACAAGATCTCTTGGTGCTCGGTCACGATTTGCATCGCACGCCTGACGTCGCTCCGTTTCATATCCACGACCCAAACCAACTGGGGGGCCCCGCCGGGCCCCGCGAGGTTCACCTTCGCGTGGCCGTCGCCGAACACGTGGGCGTGAGCCGGTTCGTGGTCGTCGACAAAAATGACAATGCTCAGGCCGCGAGCACGAAGGACGGTCACCATGGCGTCATATAACCCATAGGGATGGGTTTTTCAATCACGCGTATTCGGGGAACGGCCAACGGCTTCCAGGCCGGACTCCAGATAGACCCGGAAAGAGGGATGATCGCGGATCAAGTCTCGCGGAAGGGCAATCTCGCACGGGTCGAAGTGACCCATGGGCGTCATGCTCGACCGCGATTGGTGGTCATCGACTTTGATCATCATCGCTCCGACATTTCCCAACGCCGATTTGCGCTGGAACCCGTAGGCCGGCCGAGAACTATCGTGCGCAAACCCCCGCCTCAAACATCAGCTCAGCGAGCCGGC
>JAYUBD010000005.1:0-2856 GCA_043740995.1 Caulobacteraceae bacterium
GCCTGCATCCAGCGAATGAAGCGCGACCCCATCAACACGACCACCAGTTGGGCGGTCGCCACCGCCATGCCGCCGCGAAAGGTCAGATAGCGCAACAGGTTGATGCCCGGGAAATACAGATGGTGATCGGCAAAATACTGGTAAAGCAAAAACAGCATTAGCCACGCCCCCCGGAAAGCTTGTCCAGCGCGCTGAGCGCATCGACCAGGACCGCCGCCCGCGATCCGTGCGATCCCTTGACCATCACTGTGTCGCCGGCCCGGACCTCATCGATCAAGGCCGGGGCCAACGCCCCGGCGTCCGGCGCCCAGCAGCCTTGCCGCGCGGACGGCAACGCCGCCCACAAGGTTTTCATCAGCGGTCCAGCGCAAAATACCAGATCGACATCAGCCGCCTCGATCACTCCGGCGAGCGCCACATGGTGGTCCGCGGCGCCGACGCCCAATTCCAGCATGTCGGTGAGCACGGCGATCCGGCGGCCGGCGGCGCGCCCTAGCGTGCGCAACGCCGCGGACATGGAAACCGGACTGGCATTGTAGCTTTCATCCACCAGGGTGAACGTCCCGTCGTCCAGTCGGACGGCGGTAAGGGCCCCCCGCCCGTGTAAAGGCTCGAACGCCGAGAGCGCCGCCACGGCGGTGGCCAGATCGACATCCAGCGCCCGCAAGATCAGCAGGGCGCACAGGCTCATCGGACCCCAGTGGACGGCGGACTGCCTGAGGCTGTAGTCCAAGCGCGCGCCGTCGATCATCGCCGCCACCATCGCCCCCTCCGGCGTCGGCGTGAAGCGGATCAGCCGCGCATCGGCGGCGTCCGCGGCGCCAAACCGCCGAAGCGTCGCGCGCCGGCGACAGGCTTCCGCCGCGAGGTAATCGAACCAGGGGTCATCGGCGTTGATCACGGCCACGCCCCGCGGCGTCAGGCCTTCAAAAATTTCCGCCTTGGCCCGGGCTATCCCCGCCTCGCCGTCCGCGAAGTTTTCCATATGGGCCGCCGCGACGGTGGTGATCGCCACGACATGGGGCCGCAACAGGCGGGATAGCGGCGCGATCTCTCCGGCATGGTTCATGCCGATCTCGAAAATCGCCCGGCGGGTGTCGGCGGGCATGCGCGCCAGGGTGAGGGGCACGCCGATATGGTTGTTGAACGAGGCGATCGGGCCGTGCGCCGCGCCGCTTCCGGCGACGGCGGCGAGTCGCAGACCGCTCAGCACCGCCTGGGTGACGCTGGTCTTGCCCACCGATCCGGTCACCGCGCCGCGCAAGGCGTCGGGCGCCCGCAGACGCGCCGCCTCAGCCAAGGCGCACAGGCCCACCAGGGTGTCCCCGACGATGACGCAGGGCGCGTCCACCGGGCGCCCGGCCAACACCGCCGCCGCGCCGCCGGCCATGGCCGCGGCGATGAAATCATGGCCGTCGCGTTCGGCGGTCAGGGCGACAAACAGATCGCCGGCCCGCAGGGCGCGGCTGTCGATGCCGATACCCGATGCGGCAAAGCCCCCACCCAGGGCCCGCCCGCCGGTCGCCGCGGCGATCGCCGCCGAGGTCCACAGCGGCTCAACCACCGGACGGGTCCAGCCCAAGGGCGGCCCGGGTGACCGCGACATCGTCGAACGGGTGGGTGATGTCGCCGACAATCTGGCCCCGCTCGTGCCCCTTGCCGGCCACCACCAGGATATCGCCGGCTTCCAGCCGATCAGCGGCCGCCTGGATCGCCGCCCGACGATCGGCGATTTCGATGAGGCCCGGCGCCCCGGCGCGGATTTCGGCGCGAATGGCGGCCGGCGCTTCGGATCTTGGATTATCGTCGGTGACGATGGCGATGTCGGCCAGATCGGCGGCGATGGCCCCCATTTGCGGGCGCTTGGTCCGGTCGCGGTCGCCGCCTGCCCCGAACACCACGATCAACCGGCCCCGGGCATGCGGCCGCAGCGCCGCCAGCACCGTCGCCAGGCCGTCGGGCGTATGCGCATAGTCGACATAGGCGGCGCCGCCGCGCGGCCCGCCGCCGACATGCTGCAGGCGGCCAGGGGCGCCTTCGATTTTTTCCAAAGCGCCCAGCGCCGCCTCCGGCGACAGGCCCGCCGCAATGCAAAGCCCCGCCGCCACCAGGGCGTTGGACACCTGGAAGGCGCCGGCCAGGGGTAGGGTGACGGTGTGGGTCGCGCCCCAGGCCTTGACCTTCAGACGCTGGCCGGCGGCGATGACAACGCGGCCGGCGAGGGTGAGCCCCTGGCCCATGGCGCCCACCGACATGATCGATTGGCCGTTGCTCGCGGCCGCCGCCGCAAAGGCCGGATAGGCGTCGGAATCGGCGTTGAGCACCGCGCAGCCGCCGCGCGGCAGCAGGGTCTCGAACAGACGCAGCTTGGCGGCGCGATAGGCGCCCATGGTGCCGTGATAGTCGAGATGGTCCTGGGTCAGATTCAGGAACCCCGCCGCCTTTAAGCTCACTCCATCGAGTCGGCGCTGATCGACACCGTGCGATGAGGCTTCCAGAGCCAGATGGGTGACGCCGCGCCGGGCGAGATCGGCCAGGATGCGGGCGACATCGGCGGCGTCGGGCGTGGTCAGACCGGGACCGGTCAGCTGCTCATCGCCCGCGCAAACGCCGAGCGTGCCCATGCTGGCGGACGACAGACCGGCCGCCGCGAAAATCTGACGGCAAAAGGTCGCCGCCGAGGTCTTGCCGTTGGTGCCGGTGACCGCGACGCAGATGGCCGGCTGACGCCCGAAAAACGCGGCGGAAGCCAGGGCGTAGGCGCGCCGCGGATCCCCCACCTTGACCACCGGAGCGGCCAGATCCGGCAGGTCGGCATTGGCCAGCACCGCCGCCGCCCCGCGCGCCACCGCCGCG
>JAYUBD010000006.1:0-9324 GCA_043740995.1 Caulobacteraceae bacterium
GCCGGGGCGGCGCAAATCGCGCCGACGGCCGGCAGGCGCCGGCGCGGATCCCGGGCGCCAATTTCGGAGTTCCGGCGCGCTATGGGTCGGCTCCTTTCAAGGTGATCGCTCGTTCGGCCGTCGCGAGGGGATCCCCATCGCGATCGGACCATTTCATATTGCAATACACGAATCGTAGGGCCGCGCCGGTTCGCGGGATAGCTATAGCATGTCGCCGATCATACGCCCGTCGCCAAGACGCCCTCGATCAAGTGTCTCCACCGAGATTGTCAGCCCAGGGTTCACGACCGACCCACCGACCTTTGCCGACCGTCGGCCACGCCCAAAACAGGCCGGACAGATGACCGCACCCCGCCAGATCTCCACCGTGACTGAACTTCATCCTTGCGAAACGGGGTTCATCCACGGATGACAGCACCCTCGATGGCCTTCTCCGAACAGCCGCGACGAGGCGTTGGAGCCAGGAGACGCGCATGAATCAAATCTGGACCCCGACCGATTTGGCGTTTCAAGCCGAGGTGCGCGCCTTCCTGGCCGAAAGGCTTACGCCTGAGATTCGCCGCGCCGGGATGCGGATGACCAGCGTATACGCCGATCCCGCCATTTCCCGCGCCTGGAACCGCGTGCTTCATCAACGCGGATGGGCCGCGCCCGCCTGGCCGGTGGCGCACGGCGGCTGCGACTGGAGCCTCACCCAGCACTACATCTTTGCTCGAGAACTGAGCGGGGCCGGCGCGCCGCCGCTGTCCCCCATGGGCATCGGCATGTGCGGCCCGGCCTTGATCGGCCACGGAACCCCGGAGCAGCAGACCCGCCACCTGCCTCCAATGCTGTCGGGCGAGAGGCTATGGTGTCAGGGGTATTCCGAACCGCGGGCGGGTTCGGATTTGGCGGCCCTGCAGATGAAAGCCGAGCCTGACGACGACAGTCTGGTCTGCACAGGCCAAAAAATCTGGACGACGCACGCTCACGAAGCCGACTGGATGTTCTGTCTGGTGCGAACATCAAGCGAGGACCGGCCGCAGAAAGGGATCACCTTCCTTTTGATCGCCATGGATTCTCCTGGCGTAACCGTCCGGCCCATTATTTCGCTGACGGGCGAGCATATTCAGAATGAGGTCCATTTCGACGCCGTTCGTGTCCCCAACGGCAATGTCGTCGGCGAGATCGGCCAGGGCTGGAAAGTGGCCAAATACGTCATGGAATTCGAGCGCGCCGGGCGGCCTTACGCGCCGGGCCTCCAGGACGGCATCGCCCGTCTCAAGGCGATCGCCGACGCTGATCTCAAACCGGCGATCACCGCCCTGGAATGTGAAGTGGACGCGCTTGACGCGCTTGAGTTGCGACTGGTTTCCGGTCTTAGCCATGGCGCCGCGCCGGGCGCGACCGCCTCCATGCTGAAGGTGTTGGGGACACAACTCCGGCAGCGCCTTACCGAGCTTTACGTCGCCGCCACGCCCCACTACGCCAGTGCCTGGCAGCCGTTCGCCGCGAGCCCGGGCGGGCCGGTTCCGAACTATCCGTCGCCGACATTCAGCCCCGCCGTCGGCCCCGATCATGCGCCGATGGCGGCGCTGCGCTACTTCAATGAGCGGGCCGGCACGATCTATGCCGGATCCACCGAAATTCAGTACAATATCCTCAGCAAGGCCTTCATGGGCCTGGCGTCCTGAGCGAGCGCCTAGCGGTTTCACGCCTCGGGAGCGGCCGTGACGGGGACCGGCGCCGCCGAACGTCGGGAGGCCGGGCGATAAACTCAATAACCGCGCCGACAACTTCCGCCCGCCGTCGCGGCGACCGGAGCCGGCGATGCTGATGTTTCGGAGGCTGTACAGGCTTGACAGGGCGCCAGTCGTTCTAAATCCTGCGCCCCGTGACGTTGTCGTCACCCAAGGTCCCACATTCATGCCGGTAGCGTTGACATACGAAGCTCTCGTGGTGGGCGAGGTGCTGGGGCCGGTGCGGACCCGTATCACCGAACAGGCCGTCCGCGCCTATTGCGACGATTGGGACGATCCCAACCCCTGCTATCTTGAGACCTCGCCGGTTGGCGGCCCGGTCGCGCCGCCCGCCTTCATGGCTGGCCTGACCGGTTTCTCGCTATTGGGCGCAAAATACGACGCCCGCGCCACCATCGGGGTGAAGACCAGCCACGAAAACCTGGCGGCCATTCCCGTCGGCCAGACCATGACCACGCAGGGGGTGGTCGCCGACAAATACATCAAGCGCGGCCTCGAATACGTGGTCATCACCTCGACCAGTTATGACGAGGCGGGCCGGCCCTTTCGCCGCAGCGCCGACCACATCCTGCTCAGCCTGAAGCGGAGGGCGGACGATGGCCGTTGATCTGGCGGAACTCCGCGTCGGCGACGCCATTCCCGGCACGCATAAGACCATCTACCAACGCGCCCTGGCCGAGAACCAGTTCAGCCCGGACTCCATCCACAACGACGACTACACCCGCGCCAAAGGTTACCCTGGCGCCCTGGTGTCGGCCTATGTGCTGAACGGCTACATGTCGGAGATGATGGTGCGCCTGTTCGGCTGGTCCTGGTTCTCGACCGGTCGCATCGACCTGACCTTCATCGGCAAGGGCGTGCAGCAAGGCGACCGCGTCACCTGCGGCGGTTGCGTAAAGGCGCTGGAAGACGCGCCGAACGGTCGACGCGTCATCGTCGAGATCTGGATGGACAAGGAAGATGGCGGCCGCCCGGTGGTCGGCGAGGCCAGCGCCATCTGGACGCGGGAGGCGTGACGGCGCTCGCCCACCTGCGCGTCATCGAACTGAGCCGCGACGTCGCCGCCGCCTATTGCGCCCGGCAGTTCGCCGCCTGGGGCGCCGATGTGGTGACGCTGGAGCCGGACGGGGGTTCTCGCCTGCGCCGCCGCGGTCCCTTCGCCCGGATGTCGGACGGCAAGGCCGCGTCGATGCTTTGGGCCTATGTCGGCGCCAACAAGCGGTGCGCCTGGATGCCGGGCGATGATCAGGGTGGGCTCGCCGATCTCCTGGGCCGGGCCGACGTCTTCGTAACCGACTGGTCGCAGGCCGACCTCGCCGCGCTCGGCATTCGCCTGGGCGATCTTCGCCGCCGTTTGCCCGGCCTGGTCATGGTCTCGGTCACCCCTTTCGGCCTGGGCGGCCCCTATGCGAACTTCCAGGGCGCGGACCTCGTCGTGGAAGCGCTGAGCGGCTATTTGGGCCTGAACGGCCTGCCGGACCGTCCGCCGCTGAGGGCGCCCGGCCACATCACCGGTTTCGCGGTGGGTGTGAACGCGTTCGTCGGCGCGCTCGCCGCCATCATCCGCCGTCAGCGCGTCGGGCGCGGGGACCTGGTCGAGGTGTCGGGCATTGAGACCCTGGCCTCGATCGTACCCTTCCTGCGCGTGCAGTACGTCGCCGGCGACAAGGTGCGCGAGGGCGGGACGGAGGCCGGGGTGCGCATTGTCCCATGTTCCAACGGCTGGGTGTCATTTCTGGTCGCGGATCCGCACTATCGTCGCCTGCTGGGTGAGGTTCTGACCATAGCGGACGCGGACTGGCCGGCCGATCTCTATGATGGGAGCTATCACCAGCGGGTGGCCAAGACCGTGGCCTTCTTCTCCCGCTATACGCGACGAATGACCGCCGAGGCCGTCTTCGAGGCCTTGGAAGCGCGGGGCGTCGTCTGCGGCAAAATCGTCAGCCCGGCCGAACTGCTGGGCGATCCGCAACTGGTGGCGCGGGGGTTTTTCCGCGCCGCCGCCGGGCATCGCCACGCCGGCCCGGCGGCCCGGCTAAGACAAGGCGACATCGTCCCCATCCGCCCCGCGCCCACCCTGGCGGAGACCGGCTCGACAGACGCACTGGAATGGACGCATCGCGAGATCTCGCGGTCGGCGGCCTCGCCTGAACTGCCGCTCTCCGGCTATCGCGTGCTCGACCTGACTCAGGCCTGGATCGGCCCGTTCACCACCCTGATCCTGGCCGATCTCGGGGCCGAGGTGATCAAGATCGAGTGCCACACCCGCCCCGATGTCTGGCGCCAGGCCTCGCCGCAGCCCACCGCGATCACCAATGTCGTGGCCGAGCGCGTCAATCGCAGCTTCTATTTCAACAGCGTCAACCGCAACAAACGTGATCTGGCGCTTGATCTGCGCACGCCGGAGGGGCGTGATCTGTTCCTGCGGCTGGTCAAGGACGCCGACGTGGTCGCGGAGAACTACACGCCGCGCGTGATGGATCGCTTCGGCCTCGGCTACGAGGCGCTCCGCGCCGAGCGGCCCGACCTGGTGATGATGTCCTCCTGCGGTTTCGGAAAGACCGGCCCGCTGTCCGACTACAAGACCAACGGTTCGGCGGTGGAGGGTCTGGCCGGGTGGGACTGGTTGCACCGCTATCCCGGGGGAGAGCCCGTGCTGATGGGCTTCTACCAGGCCGACGCCATCTGCGGCCTGCAGATGGCGGCCCTGACCCTGGTCTGCCTGATCCGCCGCCAGCGGACGGGTGACGGCGACGCCATCGACGGCGCCATGCTGGAGGCTTCGGCGGGCTATATCGGCGACCTGATTTTGCAGGCCGAGATCGAGGGCGAGGCCCGGATCACCAGCAACCGCGATCCTGACTTCTCGCCGCACGGCGTCTTTCCCTGTGCCGGCGAAGACCGCTGGGTCGCCATCGTGGTCAAGGACGACGCGGCCTGGACGCGGCTTACCGGACTGGCCAGTGCGCCCGCTGAGTTCGCCAAGGCGGAATGGCGCACACACCTGGGTCGGCTGGCCGACGAGGACGCGCTGGAAGCCGCACTCGCCGACTGGACGCGTGGCCAGAACGCGGGGGCCTTGATGGACGTTCTGCAAGGCGCGGAGGTGGCCGCCGGCGTGGTGCGAGGCGCCATCGAGGGCCTCAGCGAGCCGCATCTATCCGCGCGAAAATGGTTCACGCCGATGACCCATCCCGATCTGGGCGAGCACCTCTACAACGGCTTTCCCTGGCGCTTTTCCGATTGTGCCCTCGTCGCCCACACCCCGCCTCCGCGCCTGGGCGAGCACAGCGAGGTTCTGCTCAAAGACCTGCTTGGGCTGACCGAAGTCGAGATCGAGGACCTGAAGGCCAAGGCCGTGACCGGGGCAGTCTTGTGACGGTGCAAACGGCTGACACGCTGCCCGCTCTCTCCGCGCCATGCCGGGGCCCCGCTGTTCCGGTCGAGATTTCGATCGACTGACAACCCTCCCAGGGTGTCTGGCGCCTGCCGTTGAAATTCCCGTCGGAGGATCGAACGGCGCGACGGCGAGCGCGTTTGAGGGTGCGTCGTTGTTCGCCGGAGAAAACCCATGTCCTCGATGTCCCAGGTCGAAGGCGCCGCCGCGACCTTCCAGACCATTGATCCGGCGACCGGCCAGCCGGGCACGGCCTATCCCGGCCATACCGCCCTGGAGGCGGCGGGCATCGTCGGACGGACGCTGGGCGCGCAGGCGGCTTGGCGGCATACGGCCTTTGCGATGCGCGCCGGGTTGATGCGGCGGGCCGCGGCGGTGATCCGGGCCAACCGCGACCGCTATGCCGCGCTGATGACCGCTGAAATGGGCAAGACGGTCCGCGATGGTCTGGACGAGCTGGAGAAATGCGCCTGGACCTGTGAATACTATGCCGAGCACGCCGAAGCATTTCTCGCTCGCCGCCCGCAAGACATGAGCGATGGGCATACGGGGCCTGGACCCCCGCCCAAGGCCTTTGTCACCTATAATCCCCTGGGTGTCGTGCTGGCGATCATGCCGTGGAACTTCCCGTTCTGGCAAGCGATGCGGTTCGCCGCGCCGACCCTGATGGCTGGCAATGCGGCGGTGCTCAAACATGCCTCGAACGTGCCGGGCTGCGCCCTGGCGCTTGAGGAGATCTTCCGTGAAGCCGGCTTCCCTGAAGACCTGTTCCGCACGCTGATCATCGACTCGAAGGCCGTCAAGGCGATCATCGAACACCCCGCCATCGCCGCCGTCACCCTGACCGGCAGCGTCCAGGCCGGTCAGTCAGTCGCCGCGATCGCCGGCGGCGTACTGAAAAAGGCCGTGCTCGAACTGGGCGGTTCGGACGGCTATATCGTGCTGGAGGACGCCGACCCGGCGGCGGCGGCCAAGGTCTGCGTGGCGGGACGCATGGTCAATAGCGGTCAAAGCTGTATCGCCGCCAAGCGTTTCATCGTGGTCGAAGCGATCCGCCCGGCGTTCGAGCGCGCCGTGGTGCACGAGATGCAGGCCTTTGTCATGGGCGATCCATCCTCGTCGGACACCCGCCTGGGTCCGATGGAAAGCATCGCGGCGCGCGATGCCATTGCCGACCAGGTGCGCCGTAGCGTCGCCGGCGGCGCGCGCCTGCTGCTCGGCGGTGATGTTCCGGGCCGGCCGGGCGCCTGGTATCCGGCCACCGTTTTGACCGAGGTGCGGGCGGGTCAGCCGGCGCATGACGACGAGGTGTTCGGACCGGTGGCGGCGATCATCACGGCCAAGGACGAGACCGACGCCATCCGCATCGCCAATGACAGCCCGTTCGGGCTGGGCGCGGCGGTGATGACCCGTGATCGGCAACGCGGCGAGCGGATCGCCGCCGATCAGCTCGACGCCGGTATGGCCTTCGTTAACCACAATGTCCGCTCCGATCCACGCTTGCCGTTCGGCGGCGTCAAGCACTCCGGCTATGGCCGCGAGGTCTCGGACTTCGGCATCCACGAATTTTGCAACATCAAGACGGTGGTTGTTTACGAAGCGTGACATCCGTGGATCAAGACGACCTCGCCTGCCCAGGACAGGGCTTGCGCAATCTCGCTCATTGAGGCCCACTCGCCCAGACAGCGAACACATGAGGAAGCCCCGATGAGCGACGGTTCAATCGATCTGCGGCATGAGGCGCGCGCCAGGGCCTATGCCGAGCCGCTGGAAACCCTGAACCCGGCGCAGCCTGAACTGTTCAGCAATGACACCATGTGGCCGATTTTCGAGCGCCTGCGCGCCGACGCGCCGGTGCACTACACGCCGGAGAGCCTGTACGGACCGTTCTGGTCGGTGACCAAATATAACGACATCATGGCGGTGGACACCAACCATCAGGTGTTCTCCTCGGCCGACGGCATCGCGCTGCAGAGCCTGGAGGCGGCGGCGGAAGCCGCCAAGCGACCGATGCGCCAGAGCTTTATCGGCATGGACCCGCCCCGGCACGACGAGCAGCGCAAGGCCGTCAGCCCGGTCGTCGCGCCCGGCAATCTGCAGCGTATGGGGCCGGTGATCCGCGAGCGGGCGGGCGCCATTCTGGACGCCCTGCCGATCGGCGAGACCTTCGACTGGGTTGATCTGGTCTCCAAGGAATTGACCGCGATGACCCTGGCGACCCTGTTCGACTTTCCCTTCGAGGAGCGGCGGCGCCTGACCCACTGGTCGGATGTGATGACCAATCCGCCTGGGCACGGCCCGGTGGTGAGCTATGAACAGAAGCGCACGGAGATCACCGAGTGTTTCTCAAAATTTACCGAGCTATGGAACGAACGCGTCAATGCCGAGCCGAAATTCGACCTGATCTCGATGCTGGCCCACAATGAAGCCACGCGAAACATGGATCCGCTGGAGTTTCACGGCAATGTCGGCCTGCTGATTATCGGCGGCAACGACACCACCCGCAACACGATTTCCGGCTCGATCTACGCACTCAACAAGAACCCCGCGCAATATGACAAATTGCGGGCCAATCCGACCCTGATCCCGTCCATGGTCTCCGAGACCATCCGCTGGCAGACGCCCCTCGCCCATATGAGCCGCACCACGACCCAGGATGTCGAGTTCGGCGGCAAACTGATGCGCAAGGGCGATAAGGTGATGATGTGGTACGTCTCGGGCAACCGCGACGACGAGGTGATCGAGACCCCCGACCGCTACATCATTGATCGCGCCCGGCCGCGAAACCACCTCTCCTTTGGTTTCGGCGTCCACCGTTGCGTCGGCAATCGCCTGGCGGAACTGCAACTGACGATCATCTGGGAAGAGATCCTGAAACGCTTCCCAGCGGTGGAACTGGTGGGAGAGCCGACGCGCACCCATTCAATCTTCGTCAAGGGCTATGAAACCCTGCCCGTGGTCATTCCCCGGCGAAATTAACGCGCTGGGAGGATGAGTTGACGCCGGCGACGGCCCGGCCGGCTTGATCGGGATCGTCGCCTTGAGCTCCCGCGCTGACCAACGGCGGGTCTTGAAAAAATGACCTGTTTGACTATTGTGGTCAAGAAATGTGGAACACCGACATGCCTGATGGAAATTGGAGCCTCGCGCAGGCCAAGGCGAAGTTCAGCGAGCTGGTTGAGCGCGCTTTGCGCGACGGACCCCAACACGTTACCCGCCATGGTCGCCCCGCCGTCGTCGTGGTGCCGGAGGCGGCGTGGCGGCGGGCGGCGGGCAGTGAAAAATCGTTGGCCGAGGTGCTGTTCGACCCCGAGGTGCGCGGATTGTTCACCGACGAAGAACGCGAGACTTTGTTCGCCCGGGATAGAGACCTTGGCCACGCGATCAACCTGTGAGCTTTCTGCTCGACACCAACGTGGTGTCCGAGGCGGTGGCCAAGACGCCGTCACCCGACGTCCTCGCTTGGGTCCGCGCGCAACCCTCCGCCTCACTTCACCTGAGCGTCGCCACAATCGCCGAGATTGATTTTGGCATTGCCCGCCTGGCCGATAGCCTTCGTCGCGGGCGTCTTCAGCTCTGGCGCGACGGTGTGGTCGCATCCGTTGGGGGCCGGATACTGCCCGTCGATCTGATCGTGGCCAGCGCCTGGGCGAAGTTGAGGGCGCGAGCCCAGGCGGAAAATCGCACAATGCCTCTCATCGACGCCCTCCTGGCGGCCACCGCCGACGTTCATGGCCTGACGCTGGTGACGCGAAACGTGAGGGACTTCGAGGCTTGGCCTGGCGCGATCTTAAACCCATGGTCGCACCGGTGAGGCGCCCCACCCGCGCAGCGTCGCCGGCCCTCATTGGATCGACCGCCCTCGCGTTTCCGGCGTGAACAGCGTTCCGACCAGCGTGGTCAGGACGCAGAAGGCCACGGGGTACCAGAGGCCAGCATAGATATCGCCCCGGGCGGTGGCGATCGCGAAGGCGCTGGCCGGCAAGAGGCCGCCGACCCAGCCCGAGCCCAGATGGTAGGGAAACGACAGCGACGTGTAGCGGATCTTGGCCGGGAACAGCTCCACCAGGAAGGCGGCGCTGGGCGCATAGGTCATCGCCGCCAACGACACCAGCAGGAAGATCAGGCCGGCGGCCAGCGGCATGTTCACCGCCGCCGGGTCGGCGGCCGTGGGATAGCCGGCCGCCG
>JAYUBD010000007.1:0-9304 GCA_043740995.1 Caulobacteraceae bacterium
TCGAGCCCGACCATCAGGCCGACCTCACGCGCATAGCACCCCGCCGCATTGACCACGATCTCGGCGGTGATGTCGCCCTGCTCGGTTCGCACGCGCCAGGCGCCGCCCGGCAGCGGGTCGATGCCGACCACCCGGTTCTTGCGCATGATGCTCGCGCCCATATTGCGCGCGCCGATCGCCATCGCGTTGCAAAGACCCGCCGGATCGGCGTGGCCATCATCGGTCGTATGGGCGCCGGCGATGACTCCGTCGGTGGTCAGGAACGGGTTGAGCCGGCGGATCTCATCGGGGCCGATGATCTCCATGTTGAAGCCGATGGCCTTCGCATAGCCTTGAATATATTTGAACCAGGCCAACTCGCGATCATTGGTCGCCAGCCGAATCCCGCCTGCGGCATGCCAACTGACATACTGACCGGTGATCGCCTCCAGATTCGGATAGAGCTGATTGCTATAGGCATGCATCTTGGCGAGGTTGTAGCTTCCGGTGATGCTGGGACACTGGCCCGCGGCGTGCCAGGTCGATCCGGATGTCAGCTCGTCCTTCTCGATCAACAGCGTGTCTGTCCAGCCAAGCTCCGCTAGGTGGTAGAGCAGGCTGGCGCCCATTATGCCGCCGCCAACGATGACCACCCGTGCGTGCGACTTCATGCGGCCTGTTTCAATTGACACCAGCGGGGAATCGAATCCGCGTCGCGCGACGGCGCCGTCCTTCGATCAGCCCGCCCGCGGAAGCGATTGGGACGGTCAGCCTAGTTTGCCGGGCTGTAGCGAAGCAAGTGAGTAATTCCGTACGTTTGGCCTCAATTGGTTTATGGCTCAGCCATGCCCAACATGCGCGCCCCCATCGTCGGTCTGCCGCCGCTGCTGTTGCTTCGCGCCTTCGAGGCGGCTGCCCGGTGGTCGAGTTTCACGGCCGCCGCGAAAGAGCTCAACATCACGCAGGCCGCGGTCAGCTATCAGGTGCGCGCGCTGGAGGATCACCTTGGGTTTGTGCTGTTCGAACGCAAGCCGCGGGGCGTTGAGTTAACGGCCATGGGGGTCGCCTATCTGGCGCCGGTGCGCAAGGCGTTCGACGATCTGGCCATCTCAACGGTCGGCCTGTTCGGCTCCCGCGCCAGGGTGCACATCCTGGTGCACGCCCCGGTGTCGTTTGCCGCGCTATGGCTGGCGCCGCGCCTGCCTTCGTTCTTCGCCGCCTACCCCAACATTGAGGTCCGGCTGTCCTCCACGGTCTGGGATCACGCATCGCCCGACGAGGCCACCGACCTTGAAATCCGTTACGGCGACGGGCGATTTCAGGGTTATGTTTCCGAGCGGCTGCTCAATCAGGATCTGGTGGTCGCCTGCAGCCCCGCCCTCCTGGCCCGCGCATCGGCCCCCATCGATCTTGCCGCCCTGGTCCAGAACCAGATGATCCACATCATGGGCCACGAGACGCACTGGCGGGGCGTGCTGAACGCTTTGAAGATTGGCGACATCGACGCCATACCCGGACCCACCGTCGATACGACGGTCGCCGCGTTGGAACTGGCCGCGAGCGACGCCGGATGCGTGCTGTCCCACGCCCTTTTCATGCAAGCCTATCTGCGCGCCGGTCGCCTGGTGCTGCCGTCAAGCCGGACGTTCGGCGATCCGCAGAGCTTCTATGTTGTCGCGCCCGACCGTCCCCAGAGAACGCGCCGCGAGGTGCATGTGTTTCTGGAATGGCTGAAGAGCGAAGCCGGCATGGACACCCCGGAACGGGCCAGGCCAGGCCACCCTATGCAATAGCGCTGATGCGCGTGTCCTCACGGACCATGGCCGCGCCCTTCTCCGCCACCATCACGGTGGGCGCGTTGGTGTTGCCGGAGGTGATGTTCGGGAAGATCGAGGCGTCGATGACCCGCAGACCTTGTGCGCCATGCACCCGCAGCCGGGAATCGACCACCGAACGGGCAGTATCCGCACCCATCATGCAGGTCCCGACGGGATGATAGACGGTATCGGCGCGGTCGCGGAAATCCCGCAGCAGTTCGTCGTCCGAACACCGGGTCTTACCCGGCAGGATCTCGCCCGTGATAATATCGCGGAGCGGCGCGGTGGTCGCCAGCCGCCGCAGCAGCCGGATGCCGTCCAGCGCCTCGGCGACATCCTTGTCCGTTGCGAGATAGTTGGGTTCGATGACCGGGTGGACAAGAGGGTCCGGCGAGTTGATCGACAGCGCCCCCCGGCTGGTCGGCCGGCATGCGTTGAACGATAGCAAGAAGGCCGAGAACGGATCCGGTTTGGTCAGGCGCCGCTGGGATAGGGGAGTCTGAGTGTAGCTTACCGGACTGAAATACAGTTGCAGGTTGGGCCGCGGCTGCGCCGGGTCGCCGCGCACGAACCCCCCGCCCTGGTTGACGCTCATGGAGAGCGGGCCATCGCGATTGAGCAAGTATCGCAGGCCGGCTTTGAACTTGCCGCTTAACGGACCCAGCTCATCGTTCAGGGTCGGGCGATTTGAACGATAGAAATATGACACAGCCAGGTGATCCTGCAGATTCTGGCCGACGGCAGGCGCATCGAGGATCGGCGCGACTCCGAGCGAACGGAGGTGGTCGGCGGCGCCGACGCCGGAGAGCTGCAGGAGTTGGGGCGAATTCACCGTTCCGCCGCACAGGATCACTTCGCATCGAGCCTTGACGCGTTTGACCGTGTCGCCCCGGCGATATTCGACACCCACAGCCCGGGTTCCCTCGAACAGGATGCGGGTGACGTGGGCGCGCGTGCGCAATTCGACATTGGCCCGGCGCAGGGCGGGTCGAAGAAAGGCGTTGGCGCTGGAAGCTCTTCGGCCCTTGTCTGTGTTGATCTGATAGAGGCCGACCCCTTCGCCGGCAGCGCCATTGAAGTCCGAAGTCGCGCCGAAACCGAGGGCTCCCGCCGTATCGACGAAGACCTGGCAAAGCGGATGCGCCCGGCGGCTGATATCCGTGACGTGGAGGGGCCCGCCACGTCCGTGATGGCGGCTGTCGTCCCCGTCATGGTCTTCGGACATCCGGAAATAGGGAAGGACCTCATCATAGGACCATCCAGGATTGCCGAGGGCAGCCCAGTCATCGAAGTCGCCGGGCTGGCCGCGCACATAGACCATGGCGTTGATCGAGCCAGAGCCGCCAATCACCTTGCCGCGCGGCCAGTAGCTGGTCCTCCCGGCGAGGGCGGGGACCGGCGCGGTATCGTACATCCAGTTGATCCGGCGATCGAAGAAGGTGCGGCCATAGCCGATCGGCAGCTGGATCCATACCGTGCGGTCGGAGCCGCCCGCCTCCAGCACGAGCACCGTCGTATCCCCGTTTTCCGACAGACGACCGGCGACGACGCAGCCGGCCGTCCCGGCGCCGACGATCACATAGTCGACCTCGTCCATCACCGAACCGGATGCTGGGTCATTTCAAGGTGCAGCATCGAGTCCGTGTAAGGATGGCGCTCAGCCACCGCCTCATTCAGTTCGACGCCGAGTCCGGGCTCATCGGAGGGGATCACATAGCCGTCTTCCCAGCGCACGGGTTTCATCAGGATCTCGGCGTGGAACCCCTGCCAGTACTCGATACTCTCCAGGATCAGAAAATTGGGTGAGCACGTCGCCAGCTGTATGTTGGCAGCTCCGACGATTGGCCCGCAATAGAGGTGCGGCGCGATCTGCGCATGGTAGACTTCGGCCATGCCGGCGATCTTTTTGGCTTCCAGCAGGCCCCCCACCCGGCCAAGGTTCAGCTGCAGGATCGACGCGGCGCCGGCCTGCAGCAAGCGGTGAAAATCGTACTTGGTGGTCAGCCGCTCGCCGGTGGCGATCGGGATCGACGTGGCCCGCGCCACCTTCGCCATCTCATCCGGCGCGTCTGGCGGCACCGGCTCTTCCAGCCATAGCGGATCGGCGGCCTCCAGGCGTCGCGCCAATCGAATGGCGCCGGCCGCCGTCATCTGGCCATGGGCGCCAAACAACAGATCCGCACGGGTTCCGACCGCCTCGCGAAGGGTGCGGGCGAACCGTTCGGAACGGACCAGGGCCTCGAGTGACAGCTGGCGACCGTCGAAGGCGGAATAGGGGCCGGCGGGGTCGAACTTGAGCGCGGTATAGCCTCTGGCCAGGTATTCCTGCGCCCGTTCCGCGGCGAGATCAGGGTCGTGATAGACGTCGGTCTTATCGCCGGGCCGCGGATAGATATAGGTGTAGGCTCGCAGGCGTTCGTGCACCTTGCCGCCCAGCAGCTTGTAGACCGGCTGGCCCGCCGCCTTGCCGATGATGTCCCAGCAGGCCATTTCCAGCGCGCTGAGCACGCCCATCAGGGTCAGATCGGGATGCTGGGTAAAGCCGCTGGAATAGACGCGCCGCCACATCACTTCGATGTCGTGGGGGTCCTGGCCACAGACATATCGGGCGAACACGTCCTCGATCATCCTGGCGACCAGATGCGGCTCAAACGGGACGCAATAGGCTTCGCCGACTCCCGACACGCCGCCGTCCGTCGTCAGCTTCACGAACACGAAGTAACGGCCGCCGAAATGCGGCGGTGGGTTGCCGACCACGAAGGTCTTGATGTCCGTGAGCTTCATGCGTCGCCACCCTGATTGGCCGGATGACGCCGCCGGGTTGGCGGCGCGGCGAGGTCATCGCCCAGGGTCGTTCTGAGAGGGCCAAGATACGCTTCGTAGTTTTGCCATTGGTCCAGGCCGTCCTGGAAGATCGGCTGGCGGACCTGTTCCGAACTGGCGGTGCGTACGGCGCGCTCGGTCTCGTGGAAATCAACGCAGGCCTGTTCGAACGGCAACCCGCAGTGATGCAGTATCCGTCGCACCTGGGTCTCCAGGTCCGCGACCACGTCCTCGTATTGAACACGCAAAATGCGGCCCGGCAGGACCGCGTCCCAGTGCCGCATCAGGTCGACATAGTCGCGGTAGTAGCGCCCGACTTCCGGCAGCCCGTAGGTGAAATCCTGGCCCTCGCCGAACAGCTGCTTGAACGCTGAGAAGCAACAGGCCATCGGTTCGCGCCGGGCGTCGATGATCCTGGCATTGGGCAGAATGAGATGAATGAGGCCGATATGCCGAAAGTTGTTGGGCATCTTGTCAATGAAGTACGGCGCGCCCTTGCGGTGGATCGCCGTGTCGCGAATATAGGCTTCGCCGAACGCCCGTAGTTCATCGGTGGTCAGCTCGGCGAGGTTGCCCGGGTAAAGCGCTTCCTCGTCAATACGCCGGCGGCCGTCAAGACGATGCGCCAAGGCCAGAATGTTGGGCAGCTCCATCGTGCCTTCGACCTGCGAGTGCGATGCCAGGATCTGCTCCAACAGCGTCGAACCGGCCCGTGGCAGGCCGACGATGAAGATGGGATCAGGCGTGGGGCAGCCCGCGCCGCGGCGTGATGCGAACAGTTCGGGCGTACAATGGCGGGCCTGGGCCGACAGATCGGTGTGCATCCGATCCGCGCTGTAGTTCAGTTCTTCGCGCTTCAGCTGGTTGCCGCGCTCGTAATAGGCGAAGGAGCCAGCATGGTCCGCACGGTCCTCAAGCGCCTTGCCCAGCGCAAAGCACAGCGAATAGCGGTCGACCAGCGAGGTCTCGACCGCCGACTCGGCCACCCGCATCTGTTCAATTTCAACGTCGCTGAACCGATAGGTTTTCAGGTTCGCAAGGCTCCAATAGGCGTCGCCCAGGTCCCCCCGCAGCGCGTAAGCCCCGCGGTAGGCGGCTACGGCCTCGTCCTGACGGCCTACCGTCTTGAGGGCGTGGCCATGTGACAGTCGGACGATCGGATCGGCGGGAACGGCGGCGCGAAGCTGGTCGTAAAGCTCCAGGGCGCGCGGAAAATTTCCCACCGCGAGGTGCTGGTTGGCGTATTGCAGCTTGAATTGCGGACTGTCCTCGGCAAGCCCCCGGACGGCTTCGGCCTCGCTCAGCGCCTGTTCGAACCGCTGCCGTTTATTGAGCAATTTGATGTAGTCGAACCGGGCCGGAAGGTAGTCCGGACGCAGGACGGCGCAGCTTTCCAGCAGGAATTCCGCCTCGTCCATGGCATGAGACCGGACTCCGAGTTCGGCCAACAGCCGCATGGCCTCGAAGTGGTGCCCATGGGTCTGGAGGAAGGCACGGCAAAGGCGTTCGGCCTTGTACAGCCGGCCCTCGTGAAGAAAGCTGATGACGCTGATCAATTCCACGGGAAGGCCCGAGAGCCACTTGGCCTGACCACGCGCGACGGCGGCCCGATCCTCTCGTCCGGCCGCCTCATGCAGTTCCGCCAGCGTTTTCCAGCTGGCGACGAGACCGGGATTGGCCCCCGCGGCGCGTTCGAACGCCTGCACCGCCAATTCCAACTGACCCATGGCCCGACGACAATAGCCCAATTCCTGGAAGGCCCGACCGTAACCGGGCTTGACCTCCAATAGCCGTTCAAGGACCTTTAGCGCTTCCTCGTACCGCGACAGGTGCCGCAGACAAACCGCCGCGACATAGAGCGCCTCGGGCTCGGCCGGGTCGTCCTCCAGCACGGCTCGGGCCAGTCCCAAGGCGCCGGTAGGATCGCCGGCCTGAAGCCGTCGCCGGGCATCCTCGCTCGCCGAGGCCTTCTGGGTTGGTTCGACTTGGTCCTGCGCGCTCAAGGGGCGCCCCCGATCATCAATCAATGTGGCCACGCCGGAGGCCATGGCGGCTGCCTCCGGCGTGTTTGATTGATCAGCTTACTAGTATTTCGTCGAGAATCTCACGCCGAAGGTGCGCGGTCGGTTGGTGGTGATCCTTAGAACCCGGTCCGAGGCGTTGGCGTAGAGTTGCGCCCGCGTGTTGGACAGGTTGTCGCCATACAATTCGAAGGTCCAGTTGTCCCTGACCACGCCCACGGCCGCGTCGTAGGTCTGGTAGGGTTTCAGGTGGTAGTCGCCCTGCAGCGGATTGCCGAGGGCGTCGGCCCCGCGGTCGATGGTCGACAACATCCGTCCGGCGGCTTCCGCGCCGAGTCGCACATATCCGTTGACGCCATTGGCGACCTCATGCTCGTATCGCACGCCCAAATTGGCCTGCAGCTCCGGCGTCAATGCCAGCTGGCTGCCCACCGGACGCAGGTTAGAGACGCCGGTGGTCACCCGGGTGAGCCGGCTGTGGGTATAGGTAAATGCGCTGTTGACCGTCAGCCCCCGCACACCGCGCCAGATCATGCTGCCCTCGACGCCCTTGATCTCGGCATCGGCGGCGTTCTGGACGAAGGTGAGGAAGGAGTCCTTTGGACGATAGACCTGAGACTGCAGGTTGTCCCACTTGATGTAATAGGCCGCACCGTTCAGCTGCAGGCTGTTGTCGAAAAACTGGGTCTTCCAGCCCAACTCATAGTTCTTGACGGTATCGGTGCCATAGGCGACCGGCACCTTGAAGGCGGGGTCCACGAGGCCCGGCGTGCCGCCCCCACGGTTGAAGCCGCCGGGTCGGAAACCCTCCGAATAGGTGGCGTAGACCAGAAGTCCGGGGCGCGGCTTGTAGGTCAGGTTAAGCTTCGGGATAAAGCCGCTCTCGGTGCGCGGGGCGAACAATGGCCCTTCGACGGGTCTTCCGTGGTCGGCGGCCTGGCTGAAACGGCTCCCGAAGCTGGCGCCGCCGAGGATGCTGACCCTCTGATTGTAATAACGCCCGCCGACCGTCAGGGTCAGCTTCTCCGGGACGATATCAAAGGCGACCTCGCCGAACGCCGCCATCTGCCGGTCCGCGCGCGTGATGTCGTTGATGAACTGGGTCGTCGGATCGGTGATGTTGCGGTCGATCGCCGTGACCTTCGATAGCGGTGTGTTCTGGGAGGGGAACCCGGAATCCAGCGAGCCTTCGTAGGCGAAGTGATCCTGGCTGTAGATGTGGTCGCTATCGTAATATAGGCCGCCAATCGCGCGAAGCCGCCACTCAGCGGGGGTCGCGACCCGGAATTCCTGGGTGAGGCGCGTGTTCCGCGTAATGTTCAAAACGTGGTTCTTAGGGTTATGACACGCCGCCGTGGCCGGCAGGGTTGGCGTGCCGCCGTAGGCGTAGACATAGGCCGCGTAGTCGCAGTTATAATAGACGGCGAACGGACCCGAGGAGGAATAGTTCGTGTAATCGGTCCGCTGCACCGCCCGGCGATTCACGTAACCTCCCGTGTAGAGCAGGGAAAGCTGGCCAAGGCGGCCCTTCACGGTCCAGGCGGTGACATCGCCCTTGTCCCGCAGGCTGTCCGGATTGAACCGCTTGACCTTGAGGTCGCCCAGCGTCGGATCATAGTCGAACACGCCCTCGGTATTCAGCGTCTGGGTCAGGTGCTGCGCCTCAACGCTCCAGTCGTCGTTGAACCGGTATTCCGCCGCGATCCGCAGACCTTGGTAATCCGCGGTATTGAAGTCGTTTTTGACCAAGGGCCCGTTGCTCACGATCGGCCGCGAGATCGAGGCGAAACCCGGTTTTCCTTTGAAGCCGGGCGACGACAACGGCATCTGATAGGTGCCGGGGATATTGTCGATATAGCCGCCCTTGTGGTCGCTATAGACCACCATGCGAATCCCGAACTTGTCCCGGATGATCGGAATGTTGATGAAACCCTGGCCGCCGGCGCTGGGGCCGCCGCCTTCGGTCACCGAATAGCTGCCGGAGAACCCGGCGTGGAAGTCTCGCAGATTTGGCTTGGCGGTGATGTAGCGCACCGCGCCGCCCATGGCGCTGGCGCCGAACAGCGAGCCTTGCGGCCCCTTGAGAACCTCGATCCGCTCCAGGTCGGCGGCGTAGATATCGAGGTTGCGCACCGGCATCGAGACGGCCACGTCATCAAGGTAGATCGCGACATTGGGGTTGGTGCCGGCGGAACCGCCGATCAGAATCGAGGCGGTGTCGGTTGAGAGGCCGCGGATATAGACGGTGTTCTGCCCGGGACCGCGCCCGGCGGCGTGCACATCAGGCAGGAAGAGCAGCAGTTTCTGGAAATCGGTGATGCCCAGTTCCTGGAGCTTGTCTCCGCTCAGCGCCTGGACGGCGATCGGCACGGTCTGAAGCTTCTCTTCGCGGCGGGACGCCGTTACGATCAGATCCTCGACGGTGGTCGTCTGATCCTTGCCCTTGGCTTTGGCGACGTCTTCCGCCGACACCCCGGAAACGCCGGCGCCGAAAATCGACAAGGCCACGACGCCCGCCGACATGTACCAATGCTTTTTCACCAAATTCCCCTCCATCGTTGTGATGAGTCCTCCATGAACGAGGCCGCCGTTTTATTCGTCGGCGTTTTCGTCCTCATGGGGCTCGTAAATTGTCGCCAAGCGTTTCGGTAGCCGTGTCCGATC
>JAYUBD010000008.1:0-2840 GCA_043740995.1 Caulobacteraceae bacterium
TCTGCCGGGCGTGGCCAACGCCGGCGACATCATGCGCGGCCTGGATTTCGGCCTGGATCATTTCAAATTCTTCCCGGCCATGGCGTCGGGTGGCATCCCCGCCCTCAAAGCCCTCGCCGCCCCGTTCGCATCGTGCCGTTTTTGCCCCACCGGCGGCATCACCGAAGCGACCGCGCCCGACTGGCTGGCGCTGGAAAGCGTGCTGTGCGTGGGGGGGAGTTGGGTGGCGGAGGGGTTGTAGGTAGAGAGTCAGAGCCGGCGAGCGCTTACCGGCTCCCATTTTTGGCGAGGAGCGCCCCGAGGATGTTGGTATAGTCGTCGGTCCACGCGCGCGTCGTTCCCGCAATCGCCGCCCGCCAGCGCGGATCGGATGTGAACTTGGCCAAGGCGGCTGGGGATCGCGACACAAGGACCACGTCGGTGGGGGCGTTGATGAGCGTCGGCGTCCCCGGCGCGGGGCGGAAATTCTGGATGATAGCGCCCGCGCCGACCTTCGCCGCGGTTGCCGCCACCGGCGCTTCAAGAGCGAGGTGGCGGTTGGAGATGTGCAGCAAAAGAACGCCATTCGGCTTTAACAGATCGAGATATTCCTTGAGCGCCTCGGCGGTGAGAAGATGCGTCGGAATGGCGTCGGAAGTGAAGGCATCCAGTTGCAGCAGATCGTATGAGCCCTTCGGTTCATGCGCCAGCGTAAGCCGAGCGTCGCCCAACACGACATCAATCGCGCCTTTGGCGCAGTTGCTCAGGAAGGTGAAATAAACCGGGTTGCGGGCGATCGCCTCGACGGCCGGGTCGATCTCGAAAAACCGCATCCGGTCGGCTGGCCGCGCGTAGGTCGCCAGTTCGCCCGAGCCCAAACCCACGACGCCGATATTCAACATGGGCTTGGTGGCCTCGATATCCGTGTAAACTTGGCCGATGGCGCCTTCGGGGGCGTAGTAGCTCGTTGGGCGGCAACGGAAGGTCGGGGAAAGCGCCTGCGAGCCGTGAAGCGTGGTGCCATGAGCCAACAGGTGGACGTCGCCCCCGAGCGCCGCAACACTCACGCTCTTCACTCGATTTACACCAAAGAAGCTCCGAACCGTGAAGATGTCGTTACTTATACCTCCCGCGATGATCGCCTGCGCCGCCAAGGCGGCGAGCGCCAATGTGAACGGCCAGCGACGGGAACGCAGCAACAGCGCCGTCCCCGCGCCGATGCTCAAACTAAATACGATCATGAGAGTGGTGACGTTCGAAAACTCCGAGACCAGCGTGAGAACCGCCGCCGTCACGATAGACACCCCGCACAGGGTCCAGTCCTCGCGGCTAAACCTATCGGTGCTCCGCGGTCTCGCGAGCGCCGCCAAAACCAAAACGAGCGGATACTCCAGCACAAGCGTAAAAAGCACCGGCGCCAGGAAGGCGGTGGTCGCGCCACCGACCACGCCGCCAAGGGAAACAAAAAAGTAAAACTCGGTCAGCCGCGCTGGGTCCGGCCTTCGGGCTGAAAGCGCCTGGTGGCACACCAGAGCGCTGAAGAAGAAGCCGGCCAAATGGAGCATCAGCACCAAGCTCCAGCTCAGGTCGACCAGCGGCATGCTCACCAGACAGAATGGAACCAATACGCTTTGCGCAAGAAGCGCGACCTTTGGAGCAATGGCCGGCTTCTGCTGGAATGAGATAATGAAGGTCACAAGGTATAAGGCGAGCGGAAGCACCCACAGGAACGGCATGGCGGCGACGTCTGTCGATATATAGGTCGTCACACCCAACATCAGGCTGGAGGGCGCCGCCGCCAGCAGCGTCCAGCCGACGCGCTGACGCCAGCCATTGTTTTTCCTCGCTTGGGCCTCCTGCGCGATTGGCGCGCCCACGGTCGAGATCGACGATGTGCTCAGGATCAGGATCGCAAGCCCGACGGCGAGGGTGACGAAGAGTCCATAGCCCGCGGTCCATACCAACGTCTGAGCGTTAAGCGCCAACAAAGGCTCGACCACCAAGGGATAGGCGACCAGGGCTAGAATGCTGCCGACGTTGGAGGCGACATAGAGAGGATACGGGTTCACCTCCTCGGCAACCTGACTTTGGCGAATGCGCGTGAACCAGGCCTGCAGCAGTGGCGCGGTGGCCGAAAGCGCCGCGAACGGCGCGCCGACCATGCCGATGAGCACCATCAATAGCCATCGAACCGGTTGGTTCGGCGACGGATCGCCCATGGCGGAAGACAACCCGATCGGAAGCGCCAGCGCGGCGGCCGATAAGATGCCTATGTGTGTGATGACCTGCCACCTTAGGTCGCGCAATCTTTGCAGAAGATGGGCATAGGCGTAGCCGATCAGCAGCATCGCTTGAAAGAATGCCATGCTCGCGTTCCACACGGCCGGCGATCCGCCGAGTTTCGGTAGCAAGAGCTTGGCCACCATCGGTTGCACGAGGAACACAAGTGATGCGCTGACGAATATGGCCGTCGGGAACAGCACGGCGCTGACGGTAACGCGAATAGGCGCGTCGATAGACTCTTCAGTCACGGTCGCCTCGATCCAAACTCTGTGAAAACCTTGCGCACCTCCGGTTACAACTTGATTAATGGGGCGATGTCCCGTCCGCCTTCTCCACAAATCCCTAACCTCAATCGGCTGTGTGGTTTCTCAAGGGGCGGACGGGGGCTCCGCCGTCCCGGCAGGAACCGCCGCGACGACCACCAACCCCGCGCCTTCGCTGACCTGCTGGCCGACCGCGACGCTGACCTCTCCGACCTTGCCGTCGAACGGGGCGGTGAGGGTGTGCTCCATCTTCATCGCTTCGAGGGTGACGAGCGCCTGGCCGCGCGTCACCGCGTCGCCCGGCGCGACTGAAAC
>JAYUBD010000009.1:0-2840 GCA_043740995.1 Caulobacteraceae bacterium
TGCCGAAGAAGCTCTTCGAGACCCTCCTGCGCGATTACTGGATCAAGGAGCCGTACACCTTCGTCGATGGGCTGCAAACGCTGTGGGAGGAGATGGACGAGGGCAAGCGCAATCTGCTGGTCGGAAGGCTGCTGCGCTTCAACGGCGGACTTTTCAAGGATCGCACGGTGCTGCGTTTGAACAAGGAGGAGATGCAGATCCTGCTTCTCGCCGCGCTGTCCGATTGGTCGCAGGTTGAGCCGGCCATCTTCGGCACACTGCTGGAGCGCGCGCTCGATCCGAAAGAGCGGCATGCGTTGGGCGCCCATTTCACGCCGCGCGCGTACGTCGAGAGGCTGGTGCGACCCACGGTGGAGGAGCCGCTGCGCGACGAGTGGGGCGCCGTCCGCGCCGAGGTGCGCAAGCTGATCGAAAAAGACGAAACCAAAAAGGCGGCGAAGAAGCTGGAGGACTTCCTCCACCGGCTCTCGGAAGTGCGCGTGCTCGACCCGGCCTGCGGCACCGGGAACTTTCTCTACGTCACGCTGGACTTCATGAAGGCCATCGAGGCGGAGGCGCGCAAGATGCACGCCGACCTGGGCGCGGGGCAGCAGGTGCCGTTCGGCGAAGGGTTCAGCGTGACGCCGAAGCAACTCCTCGGCATCGAGCTGAATCCGTGGGCGAAGGAGATCGCCGAGCTGGTGCTGTGGATCGGCTATCTGCAGTGGCATTTCAAGACGCACGGAAAGGTCAATCCGCCGGAGCCGGTGCTGCAGGACTTCCACAACATCGAGTGCCGCGACGCGGTTCTCGAATACGACGCGAAGGAGCCGCGTAAAGGACCCGACGGCGCGCCGCTGTGGCGCTGGGACGGCGAGACCATGAAGCGCAGCCCGGTGACGGGCGAGGACGTGCCGGACGAGACGGCCCGCATGCAGGTATTCGACTATGTGAATCCGCGAAAGGCCAGATGGCCGAAGGCAGATTACATCGTCAGCAACCCGCCCTATATTGGCGCTCGCATCATCAGATCTGCCTTGGGACATGGGTACGTTGATGCCCTGCGTGGTACGTACGACCAAGTACCCGAGACCTGTGATTTCGTTATGTACTGGTGGCATAAAGCGGCCTTGGCGATCGAAGGGGGTACTTGTCGCGGGTTCGGTCTCATCACGACAAAGAGTATTGCTCAGGAATATTCGCGGCCCCTCCTCGACAGACATCTTGGTCCGAAAGGTGGCTTATCTCTTTCTCTTGCTATCCGGGAGCATCCATGGGTTGTTGTTGCCGATGGTGCTGCCGTGCGCGTAGCGATGACCGTTGGCGTGCCGAGAAAGACATTCCGCGGAGTTGCCCTGCTCGGCGTCGTCGACGGACAGGGGGAGACGAGCGTTGTGTCCTATGTCAAAGGTGATGCACTGACATCGGCACTGACAATCGGCGTGAATGCGCGGGGTATGGCGCCGCTGCGAGGAAATCAAGCACTTTGTTATCAGGGGGTGGTCCCAGCTGGCGATGGATTCAAGCTGGATGTTGACGAGTTACGACAGCTCAAAGTTAGCCGACTCACGTTGCCCGCCGTGGTACGGAAGTACATCATCGGGAAAGATCTGCTACAACGCCGCCCGGAGCGATTCATCATTGACTTCTATGGGCACTCTGAGAATTCGGCTCGCGAAAAATGGCCGCTTCTATTCCAGCATTTGCTCGACACGGTGCTGCCAGCCCGCAAACACAATGCGAGAGAAGCTTACCGCAAGAACTGGTGGGTATTTGCTGAACCACGACCCGCGATGCGGGTCGCACTGTCAGGACTTTCTCGCTTCATAGCAACGCCGTATACTGCCAAATTTAGACCCTTTGTGTTCGTCGACCAAGAAACCTTGCCAGACGCAATGGCTTACGCGATCGCAGCTGATGATGCATTCATTCTGGGCACACTATCAAGCCGGGTGCATGTGGCTTTCTCACTTGCGGCGGGTGGTGCTCTCGAAGACAGACCGCGCTACAATAGCAAGGCAACCTTCTTTCCATTCCCGTTTCCAACTTGCCAAGAGCCGGGCAAGCTCAGCATTCGTGAATTAGCCGAATCGCTCGATGCACATCGCAAAGCACGGCAAGACGCCAATCCGGAATTGACGCTGACCGGCATGTACAACGTTGTGGAGAAGCTACGACACGGCACGGAACTAACCGAGAAGGAGAAAGCTATCCACGAAAAGGGCCTGGTCTCCGTTCTCAGGAAGCTGCACGACGACCTCGACGCTGCCGTGCTCGACGCCTATGGATGGCCGCACGACCTGACCGACGAGCAGATCGTCGAGCGTCTCGTCGCCCTCAACGCCGAGCGGGCCGCGGAAGAGAAGAAGGGCCTCGTGCGCTGGCTACGCCCCGAATTCCAGGCGCCCGAGAGCACGGCGGGGAAGGCGGCCAAGGCCGCAAAGCCGAGGCAACAATTCCTCATCGACGAAGAGCCGGCGGCGAAGCCCCAAGATGGCGAGCCAGCCGCGTGGCCCAAGGAGCTTGCCGATCGAATGCTCGCCGTCCGCGCCGCTCTCCGGCGTGGCCGCACCATGACCGCGCGCGAGGTCGCCAAATCCTTTCCCGGCAGGGCCGACAAGGTTCGCGCCGACTCCATCACCGAAGTTCTCGTCGCCCTGCGCGCTCTGGGGCAGGCACTGGCCGTCGAAGGCTCGGGCGAAACCCGCTGGACCAGCACCGGCCGGGTCTGACGGCGGTCCGCCGTAAAGCGGCGAATGTCGGAGGGGTCGGCTATCATTCTCCCCCGCGGAGGTGAGCACCATGGACCCCCGTTTCGGGGGGATGGTGATCCACTGCGTGCGTTGCGCCGATCTGCGTAA
>JAYUBD010000010.1:0-2836 GCA_043740995.1 Caulobacteraceae bacterium
ACCAAGCATAGACCGGGAGGCCGGTCGCCACGATCAATATGCTTGCACCCGCCCGCCAAGGTGTGGCGATGAGAGTGTTCAAAGTTAGAAAGCCTGTCCCGGCCAGGAAGAGGCCAGCCACCATCGGATAGGCTGGCACGCGGTAAGGACGCGGCGCGTCGGGCAGCCGGCGTCGCAGCACGAAGATGGCGGCCACGGCCAATCCGTTGAAGACCAGCAGCATGAAGACGATCACGTCGGTGAGCATGTCAAAGGTGCCCGAAAAGGAAAATGCGATCGCCACGGCCCCAAGCGCGATAATCGCGCGGCTCGGAACGTGCGTCCGTGGTGAGATCACCGCCAGGGCCGCTGGCAGGAACCCGTCGCGCGCCATGGCGAACGGCAGCCGCGATGTGGAAAGGAAGGTTGAGTGGAGCGCGCCGAAATTCGCGGTCATCATGCCCAGCGTGAGTAGCGAGGCGATGCCTGCGCCGAAGAGCTTGATCACAACGGCGCCTGCGACGGAGGCCTCGGCCGGCAGATCACCTATCTCGACTGGACTGAGCACGAGGAAATACCCGAGGTTGACGAGCAGGTAGAGGGCGATAATCAGCAGGGTGGAGCTGATGATAGCTCGGGGAATCGTACGGCCGGGATCGCGAACCTCTTCGGCGACCATGCTGAGATCCGACCAGCCGTTGTAGGCCCACAGCGCGCCAACCATCGCTGCGCCAAAGCCGGCGAGACCAAGCCGCGACGTCTCCGGCACGCCCTCGCAGGCGCCGTGCGCCGCAGTGGCTGCGAGACCCGATAGCGGTCCACCGAAAACGAATGCGGCGATGCCGATGCCGGCGACAAGTATGACCTTGAGGCCCGTAACGATGCTCGCGACCCAGCCGTTGGTCCGCATGGATGCGAGGTTGAGGAGCGTGACGACCAGGATTGTCGCGGCCGCTGCGATCTGGACCTGAAAGGGGGTCAGCGCTCCAGACAGGAGCCCGCTGGCCATGATGACGAACACCGTCGCGATTGCGGCGATGCTGGCCGCGCCGTCGAGGAACGTCTCCATCCAGCCGTAGAGGAAGGCCCAGACCTTTCCGAACGCGGCGTCGATGAAATTATACTGGCCGCCAGAGCGCGGCATCATCGCGCTCAGTTCGGCAATGCAAAGCGCTCCGCCCAGGGTCAAAAGACCCGCCGCCGCCCAAGCCACCAGCACCAGCCACGGGGACCCGACGTTACAAGTCATCACGCGGGCCTTCAAAAACACGCCGGTGCCGATGACGTTCGTAACGATCAAGGCCGCGGCGGGGACGAGCGCCAGGCTACGGACAAGAACCGGAGCGCGCGGTCCGGCCGGTCTGTCGTCCATCATGTGCCGTGCCGGGTCATCGCGGACGCAGCATCCCCCGGCTCTTCCAGGCTCTTCTCCATGAAGATCGTGATCGGAAGGAAGATGTCGGGGATGTTGTAGTAGGGTGCGCAGCGCACGAAGCCCATCGTCTCGTACATCCTGATTGCCGCCGCCATGAAGGAGACCGTTTCCAACCGCATGTGGGCGTAACCTGCCGCCCGAGCGCGGGAGATGAGGTTTGTGACAAGGGCTCGCCCAAGACCTGTCCGCCTGAGGCGCGCGCGCACATACATGCGCTTCAACTCGCAAATGGCGGGCTCTATTTCACGATAGGCGATACACCCGCCGACCTCTGCGCCGGCGTAACCGAGCAGCGTCAACCCCCTCCGGCGCACCTCCGGGCCAGGCAAGGCGCTCCCAGCTGAATAATAGAAGTCTAAGACCTCCTGCCCTGCGAATCCAAGTTTCTCGGTCTCCGCGCTGTCCCACTGGGCGAGTTCCGCTATCAGTTCAGCGGCAACCGCCAAATCCTCCTCAGCTTCACACGGTCTGATGATGATCATCCAACGAGGCTAGCATGGGTCGTAGATTTTTCGGCCAACCCGGAGGGATGATCTCTCGGCCGAGAAGCGGACGTTGCGAACGTCCGTGAGGGGTCGATTTTGCTCATTACCTACCGGCCCATACGCGGACGCTCGCGGGGCGCCGCCGGCGCCGGCATCTCAACGGCGCGTTTCTGGCGGCGAGCTAACGGAAGCTCTTGGCGCAAAGGCGATCTCCGGCGCTGGTAGCGTCGCACCAAAATATCTTGACATCGGGCAATTTGTTCACTATTTGTTCTCAAGTGATCGACCTCCAAGCCATGACCGAACGGCATGCCGCCGCCCTGGCTCGGGTCGCCGATATGGCTGAGCGCCTGGCCGCAAAGCACGCCGATAGGGCGCTGGAGACCGACGATCCCAAGGTCGAAGCCTCCGCCACCGCCGCCTTCCAGAAGGCCACCCGCGTCATGCGCCAGTCCATGGCCCTGGAAGCCAGGCTGATCCGCGATGCCGAGCAAGGCGCCCGTGAAGCTAAACGCCGCGCCGAGTGGGCGGGCGTCACCGCCATCCACGACCGCCGCCGCCAGGTCGAGACCACCGTCGCACACCTGATCCGCAACGATCCCGGGACCAGCGGCGACGCCGAACACCTCTGCGACGAACTCGACGACCTCCTTGATGTCGAGGAGCTCACCGAAACCTTCCTCACCGAAGACCTCACCGCCCAGGTCACCCGCCTCTGCAAGGCCCTTGGCCTCACTGGCTTCGAGGTTCTGGCGGTCCTGCCCGGAACGCCGAGCGCGCGCCCTGATCATCAGAGCTCCGCCTAGCCACCGGCACGGTGGAACGCGGACATGGCGCCGCCGCCGATCCCCAGACGGCCGGCGGCAGCGGCGGCGTGCCGGAGCCCGCGACCTGGCTGATGCCGTGATCGGCTTCGGCGCCCTGGGCGGCGCGATGC
>JAYUBD010000011.1:0-2825 GCA_043740995.1 Caulobacteraceae bacterium
GGAGCCTTACCGCCCCTTGAACGCGGCGGGACGCTTGGCCAGGAAGGCGGCAACGCCTTCGCGGAAATCCTCGGTCTTGCCGGCGGTCTTTTGCGCGAGCCGCTCGCGGTGCAGTTGGCCCGTCCAGTCGGCGTCCAGCGACGCCCACAGGGTCTGGCGGATCAGGCCCAGCGATGCGGGGCCGGCGGCCAGTGTCTGGGCCAGGGCCATGGCGGCGGTCATCAGTTCGGCATCCGGAACCAACCGATTGATCAGGCCCCACTCCAAGGCCTGCGCCGCCGACACCCGCTCACCCAATAGTGCCATCTCCATCGCCCGCGCCCGACCGACAGCCCGAGGCAGCAGGTAGGTTGAGCCGCCGTCCGGGACCAGGCCGATGCGGCGGAACGCCTGCAGAAAATAGGCGCTTTCCCCCGCGACGATCATGTCGCCAAGCAGGGCCAGGGAACATCCGACTCCGGCTGCGGCGCCGTTCACGGCGGTCACCAGCGGCACCGGCATTTCCTTAATGAAGGTGACCAGGGGGTTATAGACGGTTTCCAGCGCCGCTCCCGCATCAGGCTTGCCGTCACCGTCGAGCTTTCCACCGCCCGGCCCCGCCTGCAGATTGGCGCCCGAGCAAAAGCCGCGCCCCTCGCCTGTCAGCAGAATGGCGCGCGCAGGCGTCGGGCCGGATACCGCCGCCTTCAACGCATCGGACAATGCCGTCGCAAGGTCGAGGCCAGCGGCGTTCATGGTTGCGGGGTCAGACATCGTGATGACGGTGACCGCGCCGTCATGGGTCACTTTTATTTTTTGATCGTTCATGTGCATTTCCCGAATTTTGATCGATGGCCGTGGGCTCTGGCGGCCGATATTCTCAAGTGAACGTGCGCTTACCCTAAGGCCGTCAAGCCGGTCGAATCGCGATCCTTCAGGTCCCGGCCTACGGCCCCGCGAAAAGTCGCGAGATCTGTTCATCGCTCGCCGTCCGGGCGTTGAGGGCGGCGCGAAGATCCTCGCCCCACCCGGCGGCTCTCGCCCCAAGGGCATAGTCCGGCGGCACGATCTCGGGTCCGACACCGGGCGGCAGGGGTGGGCTGTAATAGCCCAGAGCATAGCTGCCCATACAATAGCCGAGCAGCGCCTGCAGGCGGGGATCCAGATCACGCGCAATGTGCGGCGGGCAGGAAAGGTATTGATTTTCCTCCTGGCGCAGCCAACCCAGCGCATAGGTGATATTGATTCCGACGCGGTCGGCGGTCGAACGGTTCTCGCCGCCGGCATGGATCACCGAGCCGGAATAGATCAGCACCGAGCCCGGAGACATTTCCGCATAGCTGATTTCCGCCGGCGTGGCGCGCCGGTCTTCGGGCCAGACCGGGCTGCCCGCGACGACCTGGGTGGCGCCGTTGGCCTCGGTGAATTCGGTCAAGGCCCAGATGGTGTTCAGCTGCGGCTCGACGCCTTTCAAAAAACCGCCCCAGGCCAGACGATCACGGTGCAGCGGCTGCCGCGGCTGACCTGGCTTAATCCGGATTGCCTGGGTCAGGTGCAGTTGGTAACGATCACAGGCGCGCAGCAGAAATGCGTCGCACGCCGCCAGAATCCGGGGCTGCATGACGAGTTCGCGACAGCGGGGCGATCGGGCGACCAGAGCCCCCGTGCGCGTCGTCGAAAATCCGGTGAAGGCGTCGCGGCCCGGCGTGGTGGCCGCAACATAGGGACCGATCTCGTCGGTCACGCATCGCATGAATTCCGGGGAGGCAGCCCCTTCTAGGATCAGCGCGCCATCCACATCCAGAAGCCCGGCGATGATGTCGGGCGGTGTATCGGCCGGCAGGCGTTGGAGACCGGGCATTAATCACTCCTGAACGTGGCGATCGAACAATCTTCGCCAGAACAGGCATCGTCAAGAGATCCAGAGCTCGTCGCTCCCAAACGATTGGCCGCGCGAGCACCGGTTAGTCGCGAACGCCCCCGTTCCATGTAAGCCGGGGGCGTTCGCGGTAATATCAACCCGCGGTGGCGGCGGGCTTGCGACCGCGACGCTTGCCAATGGCGGCGGTGGGACGACCAGCGCCTTTTTGGCCCAGGCCCAAGCTCTTGGCGAGCTCCGAACGGCGGGCGCTATAGCTGGCGGCGACCATCGGATAGTCGGTGGGCAGGCCCCATTTCTCAACATATTGCGCGGGCGTCAGACCCTTGGTCGCCAAATGGCGGCGGAGGGTCTTGTAGGACCGGTTGTCTTCAAAACTGATCAAAGCGTCCGGGGTAACAGACCGGCGCACCTGCGACGATGTCAGTTTCGCGCGTTCGGGCTCGGACGGCGTCTGCAATTCCGGCGCGGGGGCCGGCGCGCCGACATTGGCAAGGCTGGTCGCGATCTGATCGACGACAGTCGGAATTTCAGACACGCTCACATGTGAATGCGTGAAGTAGGCTGCAGCGACTTGCGCCACCAGATCACGCAGCTTTTCGTTGGATTCCATCGTAACACCTTCTCTGAGGATAAAGTCTAAGATTGATTTCTGGGTAGTTAGTTATTTTATGTTCGGATTTCAATTGCTATTTTTCGAGCGCCGTCGATCCAACCTGGCAAGCTGAGCCATTTTGTCGCATTGGTTGGCGTGTTCACCCCGACTCAAGGCGGCTGTCATCGCGGCCCGTTCTGTATTCACCCCAATGCTGATTTAACAATTAGCAGGCGGCGCGCGTCCGGCGAGCGCAATCGACGGTCGGCAGACAAGGTCATGAGCGACAAATTTTCAACGAAAAGCGGAAAGGGCGCTTACGCATCAGACCAAAATCTGCGAAAGGCGCGGCGCTGAGGGTTCTTTATTCCG
>JAYUBD010000012.1:0-2824 GCA_043740995.1 Caulobacteraceae bacterium
CACCGCATGGCGGATCACATCAGCCGGGAACCGGTGGCGCTTGTACGAAATCGGTCTCACGGGCGGCTCCATTCTGGCCCAAAGGCCATATCTGGAGACGTGTTAGCGTTTGCCTGACAGCACCCCTCGCGCAGGCCCTGGAGGTCCATCACCTCCAGGGCCCGCAGTTCATCGGCCAGGGACCGCGGCTCATGATCGGGTCTCTTCGCTGCGACGCACGAGCACCCCAATCGCCGCAGCCAGGGTGGCGACGTCGCTACCCACCGTCTGCAGCTCGGCGGCCCTCGCCCGCCAGTCGGCCCCGCGGAGACCCCCGATGAGCGCCGGGTCAGAGTCCTCGAAGATCTCCGCGATCACTGTCGAGAGCAGCGCGATGGCCTCCTTGGCGGCGCTCTCAAGCATCGGCCGGCTCAGGCGAGGCCTTCGTGCTCTTCCGCTTTGCGGCCTTGGCGGGTTTGCCGGGTTTCTTGGCCTTGGAAGCCGGGGCCGGCGGCAGCGAGCCTTCGGCCTCGACCACCCGATAGATACGCGGCCCGTCGGACTTCTCCGAGACGATGTTGAGGCCGCGATGCTTCTTGAGCGCGCCGGCCAGCGCGCCTCGCACCGAGTGCTGTTGCCAGCCGGTGGCTTCCATCATGTCACTAATGTCCGCGCCCTCCGGGCGGCTCATCAGGGTCACCAGCAGGCCGAGCTTGCCGCCGGCAAGGCGCGCCGGGATGTCAGCAAGTGTAGTCGAGGACTTGGGATTTTGAGGCATGGTCTTGGTCTCCGTTTCGCGGGAGCCCATCGCTCCCACGACCCGAAGCCCTGCTCGGCAAACGCCCTCAGGGTTGCCGCGGCCCTAGGGCAGGCGGCAGACCTAGTCACGCTCTGTACAGCGGACAGGTCCAGCACAATCGCGCTGAACTCTCGGCTCAAAAATCGGAGAGCTTTGAGGCAGCGGCCCTTTCCGGGTGACGTACTATCTCCTCGTGAATGAGGCCATGCCGGGTAGAAGTGGACATTGGCCCCGCCCGAGAAACGAGACATTCCAATCGGGACGCGAAGGTCCGAGCGCCCATTGCGGGCGGCGGTCCGCTGCAGATGGCGCTATGGTCCTGTCATGAGCCAAACTTATCAGAACCTCCCCCCGGTCGCAGACGGCGGAGCCGTGGTGATCACCGGCGCCGCAAGCGGCATCGGCCTGGCGGCTGCGCGGCGCTTTGCGGACCTCGGACTTCCCGTCGTCCTGGCCGATCAGTCCGGCGAGAAACTGAGGGCGGCGGAGACTTCTATTCGCGAGGCAGGTGGGCGCGTCGCCGCCGTACCAACTGACGTGTCAAAGCCTTCCGACCTCGAGCGACTGAGGGACCTGACGCTGAGCCACTTCGGCGACGTCGGTGTGCTGATGCTGAATGCCGGAACCGGCGCCAACCCAGGCGCCACCTGGCAGAACCAAGACGCTTGGCGAGGCTTGATAGAAGTCAACTTCTGGGGCGTGCTGAACGGGGCGCAAGCATTCCTGCCCGCCATGATAGAAAGCGGCCGCCCTGGATACGTGATCGTCACCGGCTCGAAGCAAGGCATCACCACCCCGCCAGGCAACCCGGCTTATAACGTCTCGAAAGCCGCCGTGAAGGCGTACACCGAAGCGATGCAGCATGAGTTGCGCAACACAGCCGGATGCCGCATCAGCGCCCACCTCCTCATTCCCGGCTTCACCTTCACCGGCATGACCGGCGGAGGCCTCGTCACCGAGAAGCCGCCCGCAGCCTGGACGGCCGACCAGGTGATCGAGTTCATGCTAGAGGGCCTCGGGCGAGGCGACTTCTATATTCTCTGTCCCGACAACGATGTGTCGCGTGAGACCGATGAGAAGCGGATGGCGTGGGCCATTGGCGACCCGATCGAAAATCGTCCTGCGCTCTCTCGCTGGCATCCGGCTTGGCAGGAACGCTTCGCCGAGTTCATGGCGAGCCAGCCTAACTGACGCCGGATCACATCCCAGCAGCCGCGTCTGAGGAGCAGCGTCAGTGCGCATGCGCGGAAGTTCGGACCTATGCCGAATGTTGACCTTGGCTGGGGCTCAGGCCTGCGTCCCCGAGGCGGCAGTTATATACTTTACGAAGCAAGCTCGGCCTGGGAATAACCCGGGTACGGAAAACCAGCGCCCTGAACGTGCGCAGAACGCCCAGAGAACTTGCGATGAACCTGACCGATCCGATCTTCGCCGACGCCGACAAAGCCCGCGCCCACCTCGAAGCGACACGCTGGCCGAACGGGCCGATCTGCCCGCATTGCGGCGTGGTCGATGAGGCGACGAACGTGGGCGGCAAGTCGGCTCGCGCAGGCTGCTATCACCGACGCGCAATCTCAGAAATGTAAACGGCGCGCCACCTAAGGTGACGCGCCGCCGACATTAAGCAACATCAAGCCACTACTTCGAGGGACGGGAGAGCGTGGCGGCCCTTGGTGTAGTCACAATGAAGGTCGGCCGCTGAACCGCCGATGAACCGCGCTAGCTATGACTTTGGCGCAGCCGCCGCCTGCCTCTTCGCCTTGGTCTTGGCCATGTGGTGGCCCACGGCGCCGCCAACGATCGCACCCGCGACCCGGTGATGCTTCGGCGCGACAGCGGCGCCCACAACGCCGCCGGCAATATGGCCCTGGGCCACCGCCGCTTGAGTGCTCAACCCAAAGCCCGCAGCCACCAGGACCGCGATCAATTTTTTCGACATGGAACCCTTGGTGCTTATGCCGCCAATGCTGCCGCTGAGTTCCCAAACGCGCACGCGTCAGCTTGGAGCCAACGGTCTTGGCCCTTGGCCCCAGCAGCCAAGTCCTC
>JAYUBD010000013.1:0-9227 GCA_043740995.1 Caulobacteraceae bacterium
GCCGGGCGCACCGACACTGGCGTGCATGCGTCGGGGCAGGTGATCCATATCGACCTGGAGAAGGCCTGGCCGGCGGCGGTGGTGATGAATGCGCTCAACGCTCATCTGGCCCGTCAGCCCGTCGCGATCCTTGACGCCCAACCCGTGGGCGAAGGCTTTCATGCCCGCTTTTCCGCGACGGGTCGTCGCTACCTCTACCGTATTCTCAATCGCGCCGGCCCGCCGGCCCTGGAGCGCGGCCGGGTCTGGCACGTCAAGGCGCCGCTCGATCCCGGCCTCATGCACGCGGCCGCCGGGCCTCTCGTCGGCCTGCACGACTTTACCACCTTTCGCGACGCCGCCTGCCAGTCGAAATCGCCGGTCAAGACCCTGGACTCCGTGCGCGTCGATCAACAGGGCGAGGTTATCGAGATAGCCTTCGCGGCGCGTTCCTTCCTGCACCGGCAGGTGCGGTCCATGGTCGGTTCGCTTGTGGAGGTTGGGCGGGGGCGCTGGAGCGCCGCCGATCTTGCCGCCGCCCTGGCCGCGCGGGACCGCGCCGCCTGTGGTCCGGTGGCGCCGCCACAGGGGCTCTGCCTGGTCGCGGTGGACTATGCGGCGAACGCCGCGAAATAGTCGTCGATCAGCCGCTCATAGATTTGGGCGAGCGCCTTGATCTCGCTGACCGCCACGCGTTCATTGACCGCGTGCATGGTCGCGCCCACCAGACCGAATTCGACGACCGGACAGAGGGCGCGGATGAACCGGGCGTCGGAGGTGCCGCCCGTGGTCGAAAGCTCCGGCGCGCGCCCCGTCGCCGCCTGCACCGCGCCGGCCACAACCTCGGTGAACGGACCGGGCCGCGTCAGAAAGGCCTCTCCACTGATTTTTGGCGTCAAGGTCACCTGGCCCGCGAAGCCCGCGCCGGCCCGGCGGCCCTCCTCAATCAGCCAGGCGGCCA
Source organism: Caulobacteraceae bacterium (assembly GCA_043740995.1). Classification (GTDB taxonomy): domain Bacteria; phylum Pseudomonadota; class Alphaproteobacteria; order Caulobacterales; family Caulobacteraceae; genus Acaudatibacter. The sequence continues at coordinate 941 of JAYUBD010000013.1, forward strand.
AGGCCTCGCCGGTATGATGCGGATTGAAGCGGATGTTCAGCCGGGCGGTGGCGGCGGCGGGGATCACATTGCCGGCAGTATTGCCGACATCAATGGTGGTGACTTCCAGATTGGAAGGCTGGAAGTCATCGAACCCGCCATCCAGGACGCGCGCCTGCACCGCCGTCAGCAGCCGGACCAGAACCGGCACGGGATTGGCGGCGCGATCCGGATAGGCGACGTGGCCCTGTTTGCCCCGGACGAGGATTTCCGCGCCAAGGCTGCCCCGGCGCCCGATCTTGATCATGTCGCCCAGGACCGCGCTGGAACTGGGTTCGCCCACGACGCAATGGTCGATCACTTCCCCCTCGGCGGCGAGCATGTCCACGACCCGTCGGGTGCCGTCCTCGGCGACGCCCTCCTCATCGCCGGTGATCAGCAGCGAGATCGACCCGGCTGGAGCACCGCGCGCCAGTACGCGGCTCACCGCAGCCACGAAGGCGGCGATGGCGCCCTTCATGTCCACGGCCCCCCGACCGATCAGCACGCCGTCATCGATATCGGCGTCGAACGGCCCGTGCGTCCAGGCCGCCGCATCGCCGACCGGCACCACATCGGTATGTCCGGCAAAACAAAGGTTTGGGCGGGCCAGGCCCAGGCGGGCATAGAGATTCTCGATCTCGCCAAAGCGCGCGCGGCGGCAAACGAAGCCCAGTGGCTCCAACGCCGCCTGCAGAACATCCATCGCGCCCGAATCGACCGGTGTCACCGATGGACGGCGGATCAGTTCGCGGGCGAGGTCGATGGGATCAATGGCAATCACGCGGGGCGACCCGTCGCTACCGCCCGACCGGCAATATCCCTTTCAAACAGTCGGGAACGTTCACACATAGGCTTCGGTTTCCATTCGTCCGCCATCCCAAACATCATCAATCCCGCAACAGTTCGTTGATGCTGGTCTTGGATCGGGTCTGGGCGTCCACCGTCTTGACGATCACGGCGCACGCCAGATTGGGTCCGCTTCCATGCGGATCGGGCATGGAGCCCGGCACCACTACCGAATAGGGCGGCACCACCCCTCGGTGGGTCTCGCCGGTTTTACGGTCGATGATCCTGGTCGAGGCGCTGATGAAAACGCCCATGGACAGCACCGCGCCCTCGCGCACGATCACGCCTTCGGCGACCTCGGAGCGGGCGCCGATGAAACAGCCATCCTCGATGATGGTGGGAGCGGCCTGCAGGGGCTCCAGCACCCCGCCGATCCCCGCCCCGCCGGATATATGCACGCCCTTGCCGATCTGGGCGCAGGACCCCACCGTGGCCCAGGTGTCGATCATGGTTCCCTCATCGACATAGGCGCCGATGTTCACGAATGAGGGCATCAGCACGACGTTGCGGCCGATGAACGCGCCGCGCCGCGCCACGGCCCCCGGCACGGCGCGAAAGCCCGCCGCCTCGAATTGCGGGGCTTCCCATCCCTCGAACTTGCCGGGGACCTTGTCCCACCAAGGTCCCACATCGCCGCCCAAAGGACCCGATCGCAGCACGCGATTGGCGTTCAGCCGAAACGACAGCAGGATCGCCTGCTTGAGCCATTGGCGGACCACCCACGCCCCCTCGATCTTCTCGGCCACGCGGGTCTCCCCGCTATCCAGGCGGCGGATGCATTCATCGACGGCGGTGCGGATCGGCCCCTCGGTTCCGACGCTCAGGGCGTCGCGCGTTTGCCAGCCCGCCGCAATCTCCGCCTCAAGATCGACCAGGGTGAGTTCAGACATGTCAGGCAATCTCCTCGATGCGGGCGGCGACCAGGAAGGCCGCGAGCGCGGGCGCGCGATGGTGAACGAAAGGCGCGGTGCTGGCCGCCGCGTGCGGACCCACCAGGATGGTGGTCATGCCGAGCCTGGCCGCCGGCTCCAGATTGCGCTCGGCATCCTCGAAGAACGCGGTGCGGCCCGGCACTATGGCATGGGCGGCGAGGATCCGTTCAAACGAAACCGCCGAAGGTTTGGGCGTGAAATCGGCTGATCCGATGTGAAATACCTCGCCGAACACGCCGACAAGACCCAGCCGCTTGACCACCCTGTTGGTGTGGATCAGGTCGGAATTGGTGAAGATCAGACGCCGCCCCGGCAGGCGCAGCAGCGCCGATCTCAGTTCAGCGTCCGGCGCCAGGCCGTCGAGCGCAACCTGATGAAAGTGCGAATGATAGTCGTCTGGCTCAACCCCGTGATGATCCATCAACCCGCGCAGGGTGAGGCCATGGTCCGCCAGATACCGCTTTTGCAACCCGCGGGCGTCGTCGCGCGGCAGGCCGGTGATCCTGGCCACATAGTCGGTGATGATCGCGCTCATCCGCTCGGCCAGGCCGGAATCCAGCGGATACAGGGTGTTGTCCAGGTCGAACAGCCAAGTGTCGATATGGCGCAGATCCGCCGCCGGGCCGCCGTGGGTCACGCGCGCACCAGCGTGCCGGCCCCATGTTCGGTGAACAGCTCCACCAACATGGCGTGCGATCGGCGGCCATCCAGAATGACCACGGCCTCGACCCCGGCTTCCACCGCCGCGATGGCGGTCTCCAGCTTGGGGATCATCCCGCCGGTGGCGACACCGTCGGCGATGGCGGCCCGCGCCTCGGCGATCGACAATTGGCGAATGAGCGCGCCCTCCGCGTCGAGCACGCCGGCGACGTCGGTCAGCAGCAGCAGGCGTTTTGCCTTCAACGCCCCGGCCAGGGCGCCGGCGACCGTATCCGCATTGATATTATAGGTCTGGCCATCCTCTGAAACGCCGATCGGGGCGATCACCGGGATATAGTCGTCGTCCTCGGTTTCGATCAGGCTGCGGATCAATTTCGGATCAATGTGGGTGGGCTCGCCGACAAAGCCCAGATCGACCACCTGCTCGATGGCTGAGCCCGGATCAATGCGCGTGCGCGTCGCCTTGCGCACTGTAATCAGGCCGGCGTCCTTGCCCGACAAGCCGACCCCCCGAACATCGGCTGTGGCGCCCGCCTTGGTGATCCAGTTGGCGATCTCCTTGTTGATCGCGCCGGACAGCACCATTTCGGCGACCTCCATGGTCGCCGCGTCGGTGACGCGCAGGCCGTCGATAAAGGTCGATTTAACGCCCGCCCGCTCCAGCATGCGCGAGATTTGCGGCCCGCCGCCATGCACCACCACCGGCCGCACGCCCAGCAGCCGCAGCAGCACCGCATCGGCGGCGAACTGTTTGGCGACGCTCTCCTCGCCCATGGCGTGGCCGCCATATTTGATGACGACCGTGGCGCGGTCATGGGTCTGAATAAAGGGCAGGGCCTCGGCCAGAGTCCGGGCGGTCGCCCAGCCGGGTTCTTCGTGGCTGCCCGGAGGGTGAGGGTCGGTCATCGGCGGTCCAGCGTGGCGGGGAGGCTCGACATAGCGAACGGCGGGGCGATTGGGAAACCCCGCGCGTCAGGCGAAGGCGGCGGCCGCGATCTCGGCGCGCAACAGGGCCATGCCGTCGCCCTTCTCGGACGAGGTGGCGATGACCCGGGGAAAGGCGGCTGGCCGCCGGGAAACCTTGGCCAGGGTCGCCTCGACCATCGCCTGGGCTTCATGGGCTTTGAGCTTATCGGCCTTGGTCAGCACGATCTGATAGGAGACCGCCGCGGTGTCCAGCGCATCGAGGGCTTCGCCGTCCGGCGGTTTCAGGCCATGGCGGGCGTCGATCAACAGATAGACCCGCTTCAGATTGGGCCGACCACGCAGATAGTCGCGGCCAAGATCCTGAAATTTCCGCGCCGTTGTCCGCGAGACCTTGGCGAAGCCATAGCCGGGCAGGTCCACCAGACGCAGGCGGGCGTCGAGCAGGAAGAAATTGATCTCCCGGGTGCGGCCAGGTTCGGTCGAGGCCCGGGCGAGGCGGTGGCGCTGAACCAGGGCGTTGATCAGCGATGACTTTCCGACATTGGAGCGCCCGGCGAAGGCCACCTCGGGCAGATCGCCGGGCGGCAGGCCCTCCATGGCCACCGCGCCCATCATGAAGTCGCACGGTCGAGCGAACAATACCCGCGCGTCTTCGACCGCCTCGTCGGAAAACAGCGCCGGCGGGCTCGCCTCATCCGCTTCAACAGTGGGCGGCGCTTCTGGCTCGGTCACGTCACGAGGTCTCGGGCTTGGCGCCGAACCGGGCGATAAAATTGTCGATCGGGTTTTCCACCTTGTACTGACGCATCATCACATATTGCTGGATGATGGTGATCAGGCTGCTCCACGTCCAATAGATCAGCAGGCCGACGGCATATTGCGCCAGGATGAAGGTGAAGAAGATCGGCATCACCTTGAACATCAACTGTTGGGTTGGATCGATGCCCTGCTGCGGACTCATCGACTGGGTGAGCAGCATGCTGAGACCATAGAGCAGCGGCCACACCCCCACATGCAGCACGCCGCCCAGAATGCCGCCGATCAGCGGTGTCATGGCGGGATCCCAGGGAATCAGGCCGAACAGGTTCAAGAGGGTGGTGGGATCCGGCGCCGACAGGTCGTGGATCCAGCCGAAGAACGGGGCGTGGCGCATCTCAATGGTGACGGTGAACAGCTTGGTCAGCGAGTAAAAGATCGGGATCGGGATCAGCATGGGCAGGCAGCCGGTGATCGGGTTCACTTTTTCTCGCGCATAGAGCGCCATCATCGCCTTTTGCTGGGCGGCGGGGTCTTCCTTGTTTTTTTTCTGAAGCGCCTGAAGCTCCGGCTGGATTTTCTTCATCTTGATGCTCATCTCGAACCCCTTGGTCATCAGGGGGAAGGTGATCAGGCGGATGACCACGGTCAGCATCAGGATGGCGACGCCGAAATTGCCGACGTGTTGGAAGAAGAACTCCAGCAGGGTGAAGATCGGCTTGGTCAGGAACCACAAATGCCCCCAATCGACGGCGTCGTCGAAGCGGGGAACTCCGAAGGTTTTGCCATAGGCGGCCAGGGTGGGCTGGGTTTTGGCGCCTGCAAACAGGTGGGTGGTCTCGCTGATTTGCTGGCCGGGTGCGATCACGCGTCCCGCAGCGCTGTAGGTGGCTTCATAGATATCGATGCCCGTGGCCCGATCATTGCTCAGGCGCACCTTGGCGTCGATTCGTTCACTCTGGTTGGGCAGGAAGGCGGTCATCCAGTATTTGTCGGTGACGCCCAGCCAGCCGCCCTTGGATTGCCAATCGATCTCGCTCTTTTTCTTCCAGTCCTTGTAACTGGCGAGGCGGAGTTCGGGCTTGTCGAATCCGAGCACGCCGACCGCGCCTTCATGCACGATATTCGACTTGCCGAGCCCAGCCGGCAGGCCCTGGCGCTGGACCGAGACATAAGGCGCGACCGTCACCGGCGCGCTCCCGGGATTGGTCACGGTGTCTGTTATGGTGAACATCGATTTTGCGTCGACGGCAATCTGGCGCGTGAAGGCGAGGCCGCCCGGCGCGGCATAGCTCAGCATCACCGGATGACCGGGGCTGAGCGTTCCACCGGCGACCACGCTCCACAAGGTTTGCGAGGTGGGCAGGCCCGGTAGGTTCGAGCCCGCCCAACCCTGCTCGGCGAAATAGGCCTCGGCCATGCCCTCCGGCCGCAGCAGCTCGACCAATGGCGAGCTCTTGGCCACCTCAACATGGTAGTTTTTCAAAAACAGGTCATCGACCCGCGCGCCGCGCAAGGCGATCGAGCCGGTGAGCGAGGGGGTGTCGACCAACACCCGCGGGCTCAATGCCAAGGCGGCCGGGCGCGACAGATGCGGCTGGGTCGGGCCGGCGGCGGTCGCGGCCTGAACCGGCGCGACCGCCGCAGCCTGCTGGCGGGCGGCCTGCAGGCGCCGGGCCTGAGGATCGAGGACGAAGGTCTGATAGACCAGATACAGCACTACCGAGATGGCCAGGAAGGCGATCAGGTTCTTGTTTTCATTCTGCATGGTGCAAGGGTCGGCCAGGTCAGGTGGCGTTAAGGCGGAGGTTCGCCCAGGCTGGCGGTGAGGTCGGCGGCGAGCCTTATCAGCGCGGTTTTCATATCGTCAAGCAAAGCCGCCCAGGCGCGCGACGCCGTGCCGCCCCGGGCGATGAACACATAGTCGCATCCCGGCCTGACATGAAGGGGGGCGATCAACCGGGCCGCCTCGCGCAGACGACGTTTGGCCCGGTTGCGCACCACCGCTCCACCGATCCGGCGGGTGGCGGTAAATCCAATCCGCACCAGAGCGTCTTCGTCCCCGCGATAACGCGCCTGACTGACCACCGCGCCGCGGGCGCAGACCGAGGCCTTGGCGGCAGCCAGAAAGTCCGGACGCTTCTTCAGGCGTTCAATGATCGGCGAAGGACGCTCGTCCCCCGGCAGGGGAAGAGAAAGACTCAAAGGCGCTTAGGCCGTCAGGCGCTTGCGTCCGCGGGCGCGGCGACGGGCCACGATCTTTTGTCCGTTCTTGGTGGACATGCGCAGACGAAAGCCGTGACGGCGCTTGCGCACCAGACGGGACGGTTGGAAAGTCCGCTTCACGACAAAGCTCCAGAACGAAAGGCTGCGGCGACCCCTTACGGAGCCGGGCGAGAATGAGGGCGGGGGGATAGGGGAAGCGGCGGCGGCTGTCAATCCGGGCGCGGCGCGGATGCGGGGCAATCGGGCGAAGAAGTAGGTGGCGACGGGAGAAAGCCAGGAATTTCAAAGACACTCCGTCAGCCGCGCCGATACCATTGACCGGTGATCACGGCCGCGTCGAGACCCGCGCCATCACCGCCATTCATGACGTCGACCGGTTGCAAGAGCGATACGCCTGGACCTTGAAAAGCCTAATCATCGTCGAGAACACCCGCCAACCGCGCGGCGTCCGGCCTGCCGTGACCGTCGGGTCTCAGAGCCGCGCCACCAAGGCGTCCAGACGGTGGGCAAAGGTATGGCCCGCCAGAACTCGGCGGCGGCCCCGCGTGCCGATCTCGGCGGCCCAGGCCGGCTCGCGCCGCAGACGCCCGTGCAGATCGTTCAGCGCCGCGACGCTCGCATAGGCCGCCACCTCGAGGCCGGGTTCGAAACACAGAGGCAGATCCGGCTGGTCTTCCGCGAAGACCGCCGCGCCCGCCAGACACGGATCGAAATTCCTTTGGTTCAGACCGTGAACCACATTGAATTCATTGCGGATGTTCAACGCGGCGGCAAAATGTTCATAGAGCCTCATCACCTTGCGGGGAGGAAGGCGTCCACGGTGAATCGCATGGTCGATGCCCGGCGAGGGCGTCCAGGCCGGCCCATGGAGGGCGATCGGTCTTTCCAGGCCGCCAACCACGGCGCGTCGATGCGGCGTGGGATTGGCCACCAGCACCAGGCCGGGGCGGCGCGCTTGCGGCGGTCGCGCCGGCGCGCGCCGCGGATCGACGGCGTGGGGCAGGTAAAGGCCGGCGGCGGTGAAGCCCAGGGCGACGTGCCGCGCGAGCAGGCCGGTGTCGGTATAGCCGACAAGGTCATAGGATCGGCTGAGGCGGTTGGCATCCTCGCCAAACTCATCGCCCACCCAGCCGACCAGGGGCGGGCGACCGGGCAGGGCGGCGATGGTTTCAAGCACGGCGCGGGGCGCATGATACCCGCCGACCGCCAGAATGAGATCGGGGCCAAAGGCCGAAATCCGCCGGGCGATGCGTGCGGCGGTCGTCGGCGCCAAGGCCCGCTCCAGCGTCGGGCTCAGCCAGGCGAGACGGGTGACGCCCAGCCTAACCTGATGGCCGGCCGTCCGCAGGCCGCCGGCGGCATCCTCCAACCAATGGGTGATGCCGCCGATCTTGCCGAGCAGGAAGACCTTCACCGAAGCTCGCCGTCAAAGGCGATCGCCGGCCTCAGGGCTTGCGCGACGTAAAGGCTTCCCCCTGGCGCCGCACGATGTCCACCAGATTGCCCATGGCCAGGTTGGCATCGATCAGGTGCAGGCCCCAATCCTTTTGGATCTGCCCGCCGACAATTACGTCGCCGGGCAATTCGCCGGCGCGCCCGCCGCCCGGTTCACTGTTCACATGCACGGCCAGATAATTGAAGGCCGGCGAGGACACACAACGGGCGGTGAGCATGCCCGGAACGCTGACAAACGGCGTATCGATGGTCTTGCCCGGCGCCCACGGCTTGGGGGCGGGGCCACCGGCGCTGACGATCGCGTCGGCGCCGGTCGCCAGATAGGCATGCAACGGACCTTCGCCGCCCGCCAGATTGGCGGGGTTGACGCAGGCGGCGGCCATGGCGTCGTCGGCGAGGCGGGGTTTGCCGAAACGCGAATTGGCCGGCGGCGGGCTGGTCTCGCGGAACGAGGCATAGGCGAT
>JAYUBD010000014.1:0-2815 GCA_043740995.1 Caulobacteraceae bacterium
ATAGTCAGATTGGAATTTGGATATCGCCCATGGACCACTTCGCTGTCGTGCAGAGCATTGTTCGCGCCGCGCTGAGCGGAGACCGCACAGCCGTGGGCAAACAGGTGGCGCGACTGCGCGAACGCCTTGAGAAAGCAGGCGACGTCAAAGATGCCGCGACCCTGGAGCGCCTACTCGCCTCCGTGGAGGAGTCCAGGGACATCACGCCCAGCCGGGTGGAGGTCTCGCGCGCCTTGGTCTCCGGCGAGCGCCTAGCGCCTGACGTCAATCCGCCCATCGACCGCGAAACCGGTGCCCGCCTTTGCACGATCACCTTTAGTCGCGGAGACTCTCAGGCGCCGATCTATGGCGAGGCGCTGCATGAGACGATCGACGGGTTGCTGCAGGAATGGAGCAATGCCGCGGCCCTGCAATCAGTGGGGGTGGAGCCGACGCGGACACTGCTGATCTATGGTCCGCCCGGATCGGGCAAGACGGTTACCGCCCACTACATTGCTCAGCGCCTCGGCTTGCCCTTGGTCACCGCGCGAATTGACGGCCTGATCTCGTCGTTCCTGGGCACCACGGCGCGCAACATCGCCAACTTGTTCGACTTCGCCAATCGCTATGCGTGCGTGCTGCTACTGGACGAGTTCGACGCACTGGCCAAGCTCCGTGATGACCCCCAGGAGATCGGCGAGATCAAGCGCGTGGTGAATACTCTGCTCCAGAACCTCGACATGCGGCGCGAGTTTGGAATCACCATTGCAATCACCAACCATGATCGCCTGCTCGATCCGGCCGTGTGGCGCCGGTTCGAGACCCATGTGCACATGGGCGACCCCGAACTGGGGGCCCGCGAGCAGCTGATCGCGCGCTTCCTGAAACCCATCGCGGCCGAACCGTCGACCTTGCGCATCTTCGCCTATTGTCTGCTCGGACTGTCAGGAGCGGACCTGGAGCGTATCTGCGCTGCGACCAAGCGCACCTTGGCGCTGAGGGGCGAGGCTCACGACGGACCCGCGCTGTTTAGGGCCCTGAGCGCGGTCCTGGCCCGCACGCCCTATCACGATCATATGGCGGCGCGGATCCTGGCGGCCGATCCCGAGGCATTCATTAGCTTCATCGCCAATGACCTGGATTTCGCGATGAAGCAGACTGAGATCGGGGAGGCCACAGGGTATGGCCAGTCGCGGATCAGCGAACTGAAGAAAGCCCGTCGCCATTTATCGATGACGGAGCCGACCCATGTCCAATAACCCCGTCCAGATCATCCTCAACGACACCGACTTCCATCAGGCGCCGGAACCTGGCCAGCCGCCGCGCAACAGGGATTTTTTCGACGGCGCCGATCGCGCCTTCGCCGACCACAAGGCAGCGCTGATCGCCGCGGTCGAGGCGGTGATCGCTGAACTGCAGAAAAGTCCTTATGGACCAGCGACCTATCTGCGGGTGCAGATGCGCAACGAGGCGCTGGCCAAGTCCTATCGCCCCCGTTGGCTGTTCAAGCCGGATCAGTTTCCCTGCGTCGGCGCCGAGGCGGTCGGCACACTCTATTTCCGGGGCCCCCTCATCTATTTGGAAGGTTTGAAGCGGCGCATCCAGGAGGCCGAGCTCACCGTCGAAATCAAGCACCGCCGCGCTGATGACAAGCCATACAAAGCGCCTAGCATAGCGCGCGCCGAGGTCGGCGCGGTCGAGTTGATCGAGATCGTGCCGCCTGAACAGAAGCGGGCCTTTTCGGTGTCGGCAGCCCTGGCCGCGTTTGACGATCCCCGGACGGTGTCGGGTTATCAGGTCGAACTGTTCGAGACCCCAGATGACCGAGTCATCGCAGACGACCCTTTGGGCCGCATCACCCTGCGCCGCACCCTCGAACAGGTATTGTTCTCCTTAGGAACCGGCGCACGTAGCTATGTGATGTCGGCGATCGGCCGCACCCCGGTGCTGGAGCTGCAGATCACCCGCGCCGATCAACCAGCTCTAATCGACAACCGTCCTGAACTCACGCGCGCCGACCTGGCGCCTGGCCCGCCGCCCGCGCCGATCGATCGCGATCCCGAGCGTCACGAGGCGGTCTTGGCCGCGTTGCAAGCCCACCCACTGGTGCGAGCGATCCTCCCTCCGGTCTTGCTGCAGCTGACCGACGAGGAAACCCTGAGCGCCGACGAGGGCTTGCGGCTGGACGATAAGCCGCTGACCATCCCCAGGCCTGTGGCGGGCGCGACCTATCCGATCGTAGGGGTGATCGATTCCGGGGTCGGGGCGGCGCTGAAGGATTGGGTGGTCGGACGTTTCGACTACCTGGATCCGGATGAACACGATCCTGCGCACGGCACCGGCGTGGCGGGCCTGATCTCCGTACCGCAACTGACCAACACTTCCTACGTGACGCCCGAAGCCAACGGCTGCTTGATCTACGACGCGCCACTCTATCCGAAGGGCTCTTTCGTTGCCAAGTACAGCCGGGGCTTCAACGACTTCCTTGAAGAGATCGAACAGGCGGTCGCCGAGGCCAAGGAGCAGCATGGCGTGCGCGTCTTCAACCTGTCGATCAACGCGGTGTCCGACGTCGAGCGCCACCGCTACAGCATCTATGCCTCGCGGCTTGATCAGATTGCCGACACCTATGGCGTGATCTTCGTCAACTCGGCGGGCAACCTGCGGCGCTCGCAGTCGCGCGCGCCCTGGCCCAAGCGTCCGGTCGATGTCGTGCGCTATTTCGCCGCCCGCACCTCGCCCGACACGATCTTCAAGCCCGCCGAAAGCGTGCGCTCGATCTCGGTGGGGGCGCTCAATCCGCCGCTCACCAAACAGGTCGCCGGCGCGCCGACTG
>JAYUBD010000015.1:0-2812 GCA_043740995.1 Caulobacteraceae bacterium
ACCAGGCGATGAAAGTCACAAATTTCCCTGAATGTGGCAAATATCAATTGAAAGATGCGCTTTCCTCAGTGAGCGCGAAATTTTCGGCATGTCTGTTGCTCGCCCTGGCGATCTGTCGTAGACTACGCTCATGATGCCGCCGCGCCAAAATTTGCTTCTAGGGGTCCTCGGGCTTCGCTGCCCCTGGGCGTCGCCGCGGCCTGCGTGATCCTTCGCGGCCGGGCGCTCAGGGGATGATCCTGACCAGCACCCCCAGCCAATCGTGAAGAGATCCAAACCCCATGACCACCATCCCCACCGACGTCGCCAATGACGCGCGTACGGCCACCCCCATGGCTCCCGCTGATCGGGTCATCATCTTCGACACTACCATGCGCGACGGCGAGCAATCGCCCGGCGCCTCGATGTCGATCGAGGAAAAGCTCGAACTGGCCAAGATCCTGGAGGACATGCGGGTCGATGTGATCGAGGCCGGATTCCCCATCGCCTCCAACGGTGACTTCGAAGCCGTTCGCCGCGTGTCCGAGATTGTCACCGAGAGCATTGTCTGCGGTCTGGCCAGGGCCGGCGTCGCCGATATCGAGCGTTGCGCCGAAGCCATCCGCCCCGCCAAGCGTGGCCGCATCCACACCTTCATCTCCACCAGCCCGCAGCATCGCGACCATATCCTGCGGATGAGCCCCGCCGAGGTGATCGACGCCGTCACCGGGTCGGTCACCCATGCGCGCAACCTGTGCGATGATGTGGAATGGTCGGCCCAGGACGCGACGCGAACCGAAAGGGACGTGCTGCGCCGTTGCGTCGAGGCGGCGATCCGCGCCGGCGCCACCACCATCAACCTGCCGGACACGGTCGGCTATTCCTATCCCGACGAATATGCCGAGATGTTCCGCGACATGATCAACACCGTGCCCGGCGCCGACGGGGTGGTGTTCTCCGCCCATTGCCATAACGATCTGGGTCTGGCGGTGGCCAACAGCCTGGCGGGGGTGATGGCCGGCGCGCGCCAGGTCGAGGTGGCGATCAACGGCATCGGCGAGCGGGCGGGCAATACCGCGCTCGAAGAGGTGGTGATGGCGCTGAAGGTGCGCGGCGATCATCTGCGGTTTGTCACCGGCGCGCGGACCGAGCACATCACCCGCGCCAGCCGCTATGTCTCCGCCATCACCGGCTTTCCGGTACAGTTCAACAAGGCCATCGTCGGCAAGAACGCCTTTGCGCATGAGGCGGGCATTCACCAGGACGGCATGCTCAAGAATGCCGAGACCTATGAGATCATGCGGCCGGAGGATGTCGGGCAGGGCGGCTCCAGTCTGGTGATGGGCAAGCACTCCGGCCGCCACGCTTTTCGCGAGAAGCTGAAGGCGCTGGGTTATGATCTGGGCCAGAACGCGTTGAACGAAGCCTTTGGCCGGTTCAAGGATCTGGCCGACAAGAAGAAGAGCGTGTTCGACGATGATCTGGTTGCCCTGGTCGATGACGCGCTGGCGCGGGGGGCGGAGCGTATCCAGGTCAAGGCTCTGCGCGTCATCGCCGGCACCGAAGGCCCACAGGAGGCGCGCCTGACGCTGGTCGTCGACGGCGCCGAATCGACGGCGACCGCTACCGGGGACGGCCCGGTCGATGCGGTGTTCAACGCGATCCACCAGATCGTGCCCCATACCGCTATCCTGCGCCTGTTTCAGGTGCATGCGGTGACCGAGGGTACGGACGCCCAGGCGCAGGTTTCGGTGCGGCTCGAAGATGACGGTCGGATCGCCACCGGCGCGGCGGCCGACACCGACACCCTCACCGCCAGCGCCACCGCCTATGTCAACGCCCTGAACAACCTGTTTTCCCGCAAGGAAAAGAGTGCGCCGGAACCCCTGACCGCCAGCGGCTTCTGACCCGTCGACTTCCGGCAAGGTCGATAGGCTCGCCGCATGTTCTGGATACCCGCTACCCTCGCCGCGGCCACGCTGCAGGTCGCCCGCAACGCGCTGCAGCGGGGCCTTCTGGCGGATGCCGGGCCGTGGGGGGCCACGCTGACGCGGTTCCTGTTTGGTCTGCCGTTCTCGATGCTGTTCCTGGCGGCGGCGATGGTGTTGACGCCCGCCGCGCACGCGACACTGGGCGCGCGTTTCTGGCTGGCTTGCGCCATCGGCGGCGCGACCCAGATCATTGCGACGGCGGCCATGCTGGTCTCCATGCGCCGATCCAGCTTCGCCCTTGGCACGGTGTTTCAACAAAGCTCGATCCCGCTCGCCGCCTTGCTGGGCCTGGCTTTCGGTGAGCATCTGCACCCGCTGAAATGGCTGGGCCTGTGCCTGGTTGCCGGGCCCCTGGCTGTTCTCGGTTGGCCGCGCGACCGCGGGGCCGCGCGGGATTGGACGGCGGCGCTGTTCGGCCTGGTGGCGGGGGCCGGATTTGCCGTGTCGTCCAACGCCTTTCGCCAGGCGGCGCTGACCCTGGATGGCCGGCATCCGGTATTCGCCGCCTTGTTTACGCTGCTGGTGGTCCAGGCCATGCAAACCGCCGTCCTGGCCGGATGGCTGTTGGTTAGGGACCGTCCGGCCCTGATTGTCGTGGTCGTGCGCTGGCGGTCCTCGCTATCGGCGGGCCTGTTCGGCGCCGCCGCCTCGGCCCTGTGGTTCACCGCCTTCGCGCTATCGCCGGCCGGTCCGGTGCGGGCGGTCGGCGTCGTGGAGATGCCGATCGCCGCGGCGGCCGGACACCGCCTGTTCGCCGAACGCCTGGCGCCGTGGCAGGTGGCGTGCGCGCTGCTGATCGCGGTCGGTGTAGGGCTGGCGGCGTTGGGCTGAGGGCTGTCCCC
>JAYUBD010000016.1:0-2808 GCA_043740995.1 Caulobacteraceae bacterium
GGGATAGCCGGCGCCGACCCCCGCGCCCTTTTCCACGACCACCTCATGGCCGTGGCTGACATATTCGCGCACGGCGGTGGGGGTGAGGCCGACGCGATACTCGTCCGGCTTGATTTCACGGGGCACGCCGACGCGCATGGGAGGCTCCTGGGGGAGGGTTTATGCTGAGGTCGGCGGGTTTTAGGGCATGGGATGGTGGGTGGCTAGGGGGTGGACCGACTTCGCCGTCAACGCACTGGCGATGTTCTGCTGCGTTGTGTCCGAAGGGTGGGTTGCCAGACACGATCTAAAGACCGCATCCGTCGAAAGAACCGGTCCAAGTATTCCTGTGGAGAACGAGACTGCCGAGGCAAGATAGAATACAGTACTTAGGCCGGCGCAGATGTAGATGAACGGCAACTGGCGCTGCACACCGAGCAGGAGGCCCGCGCCAGCATCTAGCTGTTGGCGGAGAGGCGCGTCGTCCGGCACGTCGATCTTTTGTTCCTCAAGCTCTCGTATGAAGAAGTCCGACGAGGCCATTTGGCCAGCTCCAGTGGTCAAGACTGCAAGCGCCCGGACGCCCACAATCCCGGCTGCGTACGTCACTGCAGCGCCGAGAAATGCCGACATCAGGCCGGCTGCGAACCACCAGATCGCTCGCGCTACCAGTCCCTGATTGCAAGAGGTTCCGTGAAGGACGGCGCTGAATCCAATCGCTAGAGCGCCGGCGTTCCCCAACACCAGCCAACTTGCGATCTGGTTGGCAAAACGATTAGTGAGCTCGACCGTGAGCTTCAGCAGATCGCGCGTCCAACTGGAGAGATCCTGGAAAGGCGTACTCATGATGTTTCTGCCCCTGCGACATGAGGAAAGGAGCGCCGTTTGAGCATTAAGTCCATTCAGGTCGTTACGGTGAAAGTTGCATTAACTCCCTTACTCGGGGTGGGATCTTGCTTGTCTGGCAGGGTCTGAGGGCAGGCGCTCCTTTCGTCAACCGCAGACTGCGGGCCGGGCCTTCGGGACAGGAGCGGCACACGAGTCGGGGCGACGATGTCGTCCGGACATGAAAAACGCCGCCGGGGAGAGGCCGGCGGCGTTTCTCGCCCGAGCGGCCGTGAACGGGCTCGGGCTACGCGGGGCCCGGGCGCGCCTCGATCGACCTGGCGATGGGCCAGCCGTGGCGCGCTCGGGCGACCGCCGCAACTGCGCGGCGGTGTCCGGCGTCCGCTGTCCCGGATGGGAACAGGCGAACGCCTTTCAATCGGAGCGTTGCAACGGGGGCGCCACGCCTTCGGCGCTTGCGCCGTCCTACCCTGTGCTCTCAGGGGGTGGGAGCCTCAGGGTGCTCTTTGCCGGCGGCGCCGAGGCGTCGAGCCCCAGGGGACGCAGCAGCTGTCCGACCATGCTCGCCGGCTGCGGCTCATCGACCCCGTAGCAGGGCGGCCAGTGGTCGGGCAGGTGATGGGTGCCGAACAGCCGGTCGTAGATCGGGAACATGGCTGCGTAGTTGTGGTCGCGATGTTCGTCGTTGGTGTGGTGCCAATGGTGGAAGGCCGGCGTCGCGACGATCCACTCAAGCGGCCCCAGGCGCCAGCGCACGTTGGCGTGGATGAAGAAGGCCCAGACCACGCCGGCGTAGCTGACGATGAACGGCACCAGCGACCCTTCGGGCGTAGCTGGACTGGCCAGGCTGAGCGCATAGATCGGCACCAGGCCGCAAAGCCGGGTGAAGGCGATATCCACGGGATGGGCGCGGGTGTTGACCAGCCAGTCGATGTGCTCCGGGGCGTGATGGACCTTGTGGAACCGCCAGAGGAAATTGGACCTGTGGGTCACTCGGTGGCCCCAATAGGCGCCCAGGTCGCCGATCAGCAGCCCGGCGACGATCCGCAGCCACAGCGGCAGGCCGTTGATCGCCTCGACATAGGCGGGCGGCGTTGCGCGGCTGACCAGGCTCGCGACCAGGCCCAGCGGGATCGACAGGAGGATCGTCGGCAGGATGCTGTTGAGGAAGTAATAGGCGATGTCGCCGGCCAGCTGGCCTCGGGTCAGGCCGCGCCGGCGCAGCGTGAAGAACCGCTCAAGCGGCACGAACACCAGGGTCAGCAGCACCAGCCACAGGATCGTGCTGGACACCTGGGTGGCGAAGGACGCGGCGTGTTGGACGAACTGGTTCAGCATGCGTACACCAACAGGGTCGTGGCCTTATATGGGGAACCATTCTTGTCGCGCCACATGGCGTGAGCGTGACCGGGTCGAGCTCCAGAGCGACACTGAAACCATCAACAGATGACCAGAACGGAAAAAGGAGGCTGATCGATCAGCCTCCTCCATCCTTAGTGCGGGTCCAGGCGCGCGTCGCCTGGACGAATTGACATCCTCAGGCGGTGGCGCCGACGCGGTTGATCAGCTGGGCGGCGCCCCAGTTGAAGCACAGGGTGTAGATCTTGCCCACGGTCAGGCCCGTGATGACCTGCGAAATCCCGCCGCGGAAATTGCTCGAACTCAGTCCATCGCCATCCAGGGCGACGAAGTTGCCGCCGTTGGCGGCTGAGCGTGCTCATGCTGGGGTGGAAATAGGCCAGCGGATCGCCGAATTCGTTGGTGGCGCTGACCGAGGTCTGCGTGCCGGCGAAATAGTAGAACTGGAGACGCCCTTCAACGAACCTTAACCGCGAGCTGACTGGCCGGAATAGCGGTTTCGCTTCCTGAGCGAATTCAAGGCGGCGCCCGGTTACAGCACACAATCGGCCAGGCCGTCGCGGCGGACGGTTCCCGCGGCGGCGGCGATGTGGCCGCCGCGGCGCTGGATGTAGGGGCCAGGCC
>JAYUBD010000017.1:0-2802 GCA_043740995.1 Caulobacteraceae bacterium
CCGCCATCCAGGGCCTGGGGCGGACCAACCGCACCAACCAGGCGCAGCCGCCGCTGTTCCGGCCGATCGCGACGAACGTGAAGGCCGAGAAGCGGTTCCTCTCGACCATCGCCCGCCGGCTCGACACTTTGGGCGCCATCACCAAGGGCCAGCGCCAGACCGGCGGCCAGGGCCTGTTCAGACCCGAAGACAATCTGGAGAGCCACTACGCCCGCGACGCGTTACGCCAGCTCTATGTCCTGCTGGTCATGGGCAAGGTTGACGGTTGCTCGCTGGGAGCGTTCGAAGACGCGACGGGGCTGAAGCTCACCGACAGCAACGGCATCCGGGACGAACTGCCGCCGATCACCACCTTCCTCAATCGACTGCTGGCGCTGACCATCGACCTGCAAAACATCCTGTTCACGGCGTTCGAGCAGCTCCTGACCGCCCGTATCGAAGGCGCGATCGCATCGGGAACCTACGACGTTGGGCTGGAGACACTGACGGCGGAGAGCTTCGTCGTCACGGGCCGGCAGACCATCTACACGCACCCCGGCACCTCGGCGGAAACCCGTCTGCTGACGATCACGCAGCGCGAGCGCAACCGGCCGGTCACGCTCGACGAGGCGTTGGGCCGGATCTCCGATCCCCGCGCCCTGCTGCTGGTCAACAGCCAATCGGGCCGGGCTGCCGTGCAGGTTCCCGCGCCGAGCCTGATGCTCGACGATGGCGAGGTCGAACGCCGCGTGCGGCTCATCCGGCCGATGGAACATCCCGCCATGCCGCTGGCGATGATGCCCCAGACGCACTGGCGCGAAGCCGACCGTGAAACCTTCGCCCGCGTCTGGGCGGCGGAACTCGCCGAAGTGCCGGAGTTCACCGACAGCGAGATCCATATTGTCGCCGGTCTCTTGCTGCCGATCTGGAAGCGTCTGCCGAACGAGTCGAGCCGGGTCTATCGGCTCCAAACCGATACCGGGGAACGCATCGTCGGTCGCAAGGTGTCCCCGGCATGGGTGGCCAGCGCACTTGGAACCAGCCCATCGAACCTGTCGGCCGATGGCGCTTTCACCGCGCTGATGGATGGCAGGACCATCCTCGATCTTGCCGAAGGGCTTCAGCTTCGCCGTGTCCGTGTCATGGGCACAAACCGCATCGAACTGACCGGCTTCACCGACGCCATGCGTGACCGGCTGCGAGCCTACGGGCTGTTCCATGAGATCATCTCGTGGAAGCTCAGAATGTTCGTCCCGGCCGACGCCGCCGGCCCGGCGATCCTGGCAAAGGTGCTGGAACGCTATCCGCTCGCGCGCGTCGCCGAGCGGGCGGCGGCGTGACGATGGCGCTCAATGCCGCCGACCTGGCGCACCGGCTCGCGCGCGATGCCGAGGCGGTGTGCCGCCATTATCTCTCCAACGGCCGCCGCGAGGGCCGCTATTGGCTGGTCGGCGACGTGAGGAACGCGCCCGGCCGCTCCCTGTTCGTCAGGCTGAAAGGACCGGAATCCGGCAAGGGTGCAGCGGGAAAATGGACCGACGCTGCGACCGGCGATCACGGCGACCTCCTTGATGTCATCCGCGAGAGCTGCGGCCTTTCCGATTTCCGCGACGTCGCCAACGAGGCCCGGCACTTTCTCAGCCTGCCTAGATCGGAACCGGAACCAGACCATGGGCGGCTTCCATCGTCCGCACCGGCTGGATCGCCGGAATCGGCACGCCGTCTCTTCGCGATGGCACAGCCGATTACGGGCACAATCGTCGAAGCGTATTTGCGCAAACGCGGCATTACGGCTTTGAACGGAACCGGAAGCCTCCGCTTCCACCCACGCTGCTACTACCGTCCTGATGCATGGTCTCCGACCGAGACCTGGCCAGCAATGATCGCGGCCGTCACCGACCTCGACGGCAAGATCACCGGCGCGCATCGCACCTGGCTCGACCCTTCGGGGTGGGACAAAGCGGCGATCGACACGCCGAGACGGGCGATGGGCGCCCTCCTGGGCAACGCCGTCCGTTTCGATGTGGCGCACGATGTCTTGGCGGCTGGCGAAGGCATCGAAACCATGCTGTCGCTCCGATGCGTCATACCCACGATGCCGTTGGTGGCCGCGCTTTCGGCCGCCCACCTCGCCGCCATCCTGTTCCCAGCGACGCTGCGCCGGCTCTACATCGCCCGTGACGACGATCCGGCCGGAGACGGCGCCATGGCGAGCCTGATCGACCGGGCGACTGAGGCCGGGATCGAGGCGATAGCCTTGTCACCACGATTGGGCGACTTCAACGAGGATCTTCGCACGCTCGGCATCGATCCGCTACGGGCAGCGTTGCGGGTGCAGATCGCCGCGGAAGACGTCGCTCGTTTCATGGAATTGCCGGCATGAAGCGGCACGGGGGAACCATGTCCGCGGCGGCGCCGGTCTCATGCCGGATTCGATCGAGGTGCTTCCCAGCCTTGTCGGAGAGGACCGCGCCCACGGCCTTCTGAGAGGGCGATCGGGGCGGCAAACGGCCCAGACCGGCAACGGCGGTGGCCAACTATTTTCCGTCGGCGGCGAGCCGCCTTTACATCGCGAGGCAAAATAGCCGGCCCCCGCCATCCTCCGCTTCGCTTCGGCCCTTCGCTTTGCTCCGGGTGCAGGTCCGGTCCGCCCGCCGCCTTTCGTCGCCATGAAGGCCGCGATGGGCGCGGTCGATCCGACGAAGGAAAGCACCATGACGACCGAACACGACGACACCGGTTACGAGCCGCCGCACACCTCATCCCCGACCGATCACGTCCTCGCCGAACTCCAGCTCTACGGCTATCGCCCCTTCCAGGACG
>JAYUBD010000018.1:0-2797 GCA_043740995.1 Caulobacteraceae bacterium
CCGGGCAGCCCGCGCCAATACCTCCGGCGGCGTGGCGTTCGGCGATTGGAACCCCGTGGTATAGACCTTTGGCGCGATCGGCGTGAACGCCTCGAAGAATCCTTTGGCGTCCTTGCGGCCCAGCATGCCGACGATCATCGCCAGAGGACGACCATCCTTCGCCATCAGCTGGGCGCAGGCCCGCGCCATCGCCAGACCGCCATGCGGGTTGTGGCCCCCGTCGAGCCAGAGATCGGCGCCGCCCTGATTCGCCACTCTGGCCAGGGGGCCGGCGGTCAGGCGCTGGAAGCGGCCCGGCCACACCGCGCCGGCGACGCCGACCGCCATCGCCGCCTCATCGATGCGAGGATCGGCCAAGGTCACCAGGGCGGCGACGGCCAGGCCGGCATTGGCGAATTGGTGGGGTCCAAACAGGCTGGGGGCCGGCAGGTCGAGCAGGCGATCCTGCATCTGAACCATCAGGCGACCCCGCTCTTCATAGGCGTCGAAGTCCTGGCCCATCAGGGTGATGGGGGCCTGCAGGCCCGCCGCCTCGGCTTCGATCACCGCCAGGGCCTCGTCCCGCTGCCGCGCGGACACGACGGGTCGGCCGCGCTTGATGATCCCGGCCTTTTCCCAGGCTATCTTGCCGAGTTCCGGCCCCAGCATTTCGAGGTGATCATAGTCGACCGGCGTGATGACGCTGACCGCCGGGGCGCCGAACACGTTGGTGGCGTCGAAGCGACCGCCCAGGCCCACCTCGACAATCACCAGATCCGCCGGGGATTGGGCGAAGGCATGGAAGGCGAGGACCGTGGTGACTTCAAAGAAGCTGATCGGTTGGCCGGCATTGGCGGCCTCGACCTCGTCAATGCGCCGGTCAAGCTCGTCGTCGGAGATCAAAACCCCGGCCAGACGGATCCGCTCGGCGAAACGCACCAGGTGCGGCGAACTGAGCACATGCACCCGGAGGCCGGCGGCCTCGGCGATGGCCCGCAGGAAGGCGGTGGTGGACCCCTTGCCATTGGTGCCCGCCACATGGATCACCGGACCCAGGCGCTTGTGCGGATCGCCCATGGCGGCAAGCAGGCGTTCCACTCGTCCCGTCGACAGATCGATCAGCGACGGGTGAAGCGCGCGCAGGCGCCGGATCGCGCCGTCGGAGGCGCGGATCGGGTCATGGTCGATCGGTGCGGGCGAGGTCAGGCGGCCGACCTTCGCGCACGGCCCGACATCAGGGTGCGGATGATCGAACCCAAGACAGCGGGCATCTCCTTGCGGACGACGACTCGATCAACCATCCCGCGCTCCACTTGAAATTCGGCGGTTTGAAACCCTGGCGGCAGGGTCTCTCGCACCGTCTGTTCGATCACGCGGCGACCAGCGAAGCCGATGCGGGCGGCCGGCTCGGCCAGACAAACATCTCCCAGCATGGCGTAGGAAGCGGTGACGCCGCCATAGGTCGGGTCGGTCAACACCACGATATAGGGCAGGCGCGCGGCGCGCAGGCGTTGGATCGCGACGGTCGTGCGGGCCATCTGCATCAGCGACAGCGCCCCCTCCTGCATCCGCGCGCCGCCGGAGGCGGTAAACACCACAAACGGCGCCTGGCGTTTGACCGCGACATCCACGGCCGCCAGAAACCCCTCGCCCGCCGCGACACCCAGGGCGCCGCCCATGAACGCGAAGTCCTGGACCAGAACCACGGTCTCCGTGCCGCCGATCTCACCGACCGCCGCCACCATGACGTCGGTTTCGCCGGTATTCTTGCGGGCGGTCGCCAGGCTCTCCTTGTACGGTCGTCCATAGGTGAAGCCCAAGGGATCGTCCGGCGTCCTGGGCAGGGGCATCAGTTTGTAACGGCCGGAATCAAAGGTGTAGGCCAACCGCAGCGCGGGGCGCAGGCTCATATGCCGCCCCGCCGGGGTCACCCACAGCGCCGCCTCGAGATCCGGCCGATAGATCATCTCGCCGGTGTCGGGACATTTTTCCCACAGATTGTCCGGCGTTTCCCGGCGCGCCACCAGCTTGCGGACGCCGGGCGCGATCTTGGCCAGCCATCCGCCCCGCTCTCTCGGCGCCGCGCTCTTTCCGGGTTTTGATTTGTCGTCGTCAGCCACGACCCTAGGCCTTTATGCGGCGCCGAGGCGCGCTGTGGAGACAGCCTTGGCCAAAGCGGAGGCCGTCTCCAGCACCCATGGCACGGGATCGACGCCCCGCGATAGACTATCGGCGATGACATCCACCAGCGCGGAGCCCACCACCGCGCCATCGGCGATACGGGCGATCCGCGCCGCCTGATCCGGCGTGCGAATGCCAAAACCCACGCAGACGGGCAGGCCGCCAGCGGCCCGGACCCGCGCCACCGCCGGCGTGATCGCCTCGGCGTCCGCCGCCTTGGCCCCGGTCACCCCCGCCACCGAGACATAATAGACAAAGCCGCTGGTGCGCCGGGTGACGATCGCCAGCCGCGCGGCATCCGTGGTCGGGGTCGCCAGGCGAATCAGCGCCAAACCCTCGGCCTCCAAAGCGTTGGCGAGAGGGTCGGCCTCCTCGGGCGGCACATCCACCACGATCAGACCATCGACGCCCGCCAAAGCGGCCTGTTTGGCAAAGGTCTGCATCCCCAGGCTGAGCAGAGGATTGAAATAACCCATCAGCACGACGGGCGTCGCGGAATCGAATTCGCGGAACCGTTCGACCAAACCCAACACCCCGGTCAGACCCATGCCGCCGGTCAGGGCCCGCAGCGCGGCGCGTTGGATGGAGGGACCATCGGCCATCGGATCCGAAAATGGGATGCCGAGCTCGATGATGT
>JAYUBD010000019.1:0-2789 GCA_043740995.1 Caulobacteraceae bacterium
TCGTGCTCAGCATTGGGCAGGCCGTCCGACGAAAGACCCTCGGTCATCGCCGCCTTGCTCAGCCGGTTGGGCAGGATCGCCCCGCACGGCAATTCAAACGGCGATTGCAGCGATTCCAGTCCGGCGATCATTGACGCATTCCAAGTTATTGCTCTGGCACGTCCCTCCCATGCGCGACCGGTAAAGGCAAACCTGGGATGCGGCCCTCTATGCTGGTCGACGGTCTCGGCTAGAATGGCGTGCATAACCCGATTCAGTCAGGAGGCGCGCATGTCGCTGACTCTCTACTCGCATCCCTTCTCGTCCTATTGCCAGAAGGTGCTGGTCGCCCTCTACGAGAACGAACTTCCCTTCACGCACCGCAACCTGGAGGAACCCGGCGCCGCCGAGGCCCGCGCGCGTCTGTGGCCGCTCGGGCGCTTTCCCGTGCTGGTCGATGACGAGCGGATGGTCGCCGAGTCGAGCATCATTATTGAGCATCTCGGGCTGCACCATCCAGGACCTGTCCGCCTGCTGCCGGAGGACCCGGCGGCCGCGCTCGAAGTCCGCTTCATGGATCGCTTCTTCGACAACTATATCATGACGGCGATGCAAAAGCCGGTATCCGAAGCCCTCAAGGGCGAAGCGGGGCGCACAGCCCAGGCGCTGGATGAGGCCCGGCAAGCGCTCGACGTCGCCTATGCGTGGTTGGAGGATCGGTTGGCCGGGCGCCGGTGGGCGGCGGGAGCGGCGTTTTCCATGGCCGACTGCGCGGCTGCCCCGTCGTTGTTCTATGCTGACTGGGTCCACGAGATCGCAGCGCGGTTTCCCCGTCTGCGCGCCTACCGCTCACAGCTATTGGATCGACCCTCGTTTGCTCGCGCCATCGACGAGGCGCGCCCTTACCGCGCCTATTTTCCGCTTGGCGCGCCCGACCGCGACTGACAGGCCGGGGGCTGCGTCCCTGGGCCTATACCGCGTCCGCGACGCGCAGGGTCTCGCGCAATTCGCGCTTGAGGAATTTGCCGCTGGCGTTGCGGGGCAAGGGATCGGGGCAAAACCACAGGTAGCGGGGGATTTTGTGGCGCGCCATGATTGGCGCGAGGTGGGCGCGCAAGCCCTCGGCCGTCAACACGTGACCCGGCCGCAGCATCACGGCGGCGGCCACCTCCTCGCCCAGGCGCTCGTCCGCCACGCCGAACACGCTGCACTCGGCGACGGCGGGATGGCGATAGAGGGCGGCCTCAACCTCGGCGCAATAGACGTTCTCGCCGCCGCGCAGGACCATCTCCTTCTTGCGATCGACGATGAAGATGAAGCCGTCTTCGTCGACCCGCGCAACATCTCCGGTGTGCAGCCAACCGTCGGTGATCGATTCGGCGGTGGCGTCCGGGCGGTTGATATAGCCCTTGATCACCTGCGCGCCACGCACCCACAGTTCGCCGATCTGGCCGGCGGGTACGGTTTCGCCGGCGTCATCGACGCACTTGTATTCGAAGTCGGGCATGGCCGGTCCGGCGCTGTCGGGCTTGTCGACGAAGAAGTCGGCGGAGACGGCGGTGATGATGCCGCAGGTCTCGGTCATGCCGTAGCCGGTATTCGGCCGCGCGCTCTGGACGGTGGCGTCGATTTTGAGCACCAGATCGGGCGGCAGTTGCGCGCCGCCGCCGCCCAGCGAGAGCAGGCTGGAGAGATCGTGACTGTCCAGGTCCGGGTGGGTGATCAACTCGCGCGACATGACCGGGACGCCGCTCATGCCGGTCACCCGCTCCTTTTCGATCAGCTGCAAGGCCGCCTTGGCGTCCCAGCGATACATCAGGATCATCTTGCCGCCGGCGGCGGTGATGGCATAGGCGCCGCAATTATTGGCGGTGACATGGAACAGCGGCGTGGTCAGCAGCGAGATCGGCACGGGCGGCGGTGCGTTCGGGTCTGGCACGACGCCGGTAGCCCGCGCTGTCGCGAGGGCGGTGACCTGACCGGAGAACATCATGCTCATCAGGTTGGAAACGCAACCACGGTGGGTGAGTTGGGCGCCTTTGGGAAATCCGGTAGTGCCCGAGGTGTAGAAGATGCAGGCGTCGGCGTCGGGATCGATCCGGACCTCGGGCAGGGCGCTCTCATGGGCGGCGACCTCATCCCAGCCGATCACCCCCGGCGGCAGGGGCGAGGTTCGCGTGGCGACCAGGACCGGACTTGACGCGTCGCGGGGCAAAGCCAGCAGGCGCTCCAACCGTTCGGCGTCGCAAAACACCACCTTGGGGGCCGAATCCTTGAGGGCGTAAGCAATCTCCTCGGTCACCCACCAGGCGTTCATGCCGACCACGGCGACGCCCATCGAGACGCAGGCCCAGTAGATCAGCAGCCATTCGGGATAGTTGCGCATGGCGATGGCGACGCGGTCGCCTGGCGCGACGCCGCGCGCGGCCAGCCAGGCGCCGAGCGATCCCACGAGCATGTGGGCCTGGCCATAGGTCAGTCGCTCGTCGCCATAAATCAGGTATTCGCGGTCGGCGAAGGCGGCGGATGACAGCCACAGGTCGCGCACGGTGGCGGGCGCGTTCTTATAGACCCGCGTCGGAAAGCCGCGAATATCGACCGTGGCAATCTCGAAGGGGGCCCCGGGCGCGATCAACTCAGCCCAGGCCTGCTTCAATTCCTTGTAGTGCATGAGATTTCCAAATGTTCCGGCAAAGACCAAATGTTCTGGCGAAGACCAAATGTTCTGGCGAAGAATAGGGTCGGACGGGTTCAGACGTCGAGCTTGTAGACCCGGCGCGCGGTGTCGCTGAACAGCGCGGTCTTGTCTT
>JAYUBD010000020.1:0-2784 GCA_043740995.1 Caulobacteraceae bacterium
GGAAAATCGGCTCGCTCCTCGATCACTTCGCCCCAGACGAATGCGGCAGATACCTCGTTAACTCAGGATACGCTTCAGCTTAAGATGATCCCGCTCTAGCAGGTGCTGCGACGGCCGCAGCCAAAGGGTTTCGCCGGTGACGTCGAGGGCGAAGAGGAAGCGCTCTAGGACCGGCATGCCTAGCTTAGCCTGCACAAGTGTGGGGTCCGTCTTCGCCAGGACTTCGCAGGGGACGTCGTGCAACAGGCTGGGACCGATTTGCAGCGTCGCGACGGAAACGGTGCGGCTGATCGAGATGCCGTCGACGCCTCCGGTCGCCGCTGACGAAACCTTGCGGCCGCTCAGAAGACCCATGACGTCGGCTAAGGCCGGCGAGACTGTCAGCGGGTTGGAGCTCCCCATGTCGATGGCGGCGGCGACCGGACCGTGCCCCTCCAACGCGACGACAACGGAGAGTTGACCACGTGCGCTTTTCGTGACCGCCAGGCGGTCGGCGTCATTTGCGGGTTGGAAGACGTTTCGTGGCCACAGCGCGAGACGGCGGGCCGGAAAGTCGATGTCCAGGATGATGTCCCCGAGGGCGTCGAGGCCGAGAATGACGCCCGGCGCGGCGGCGTTTCCGCCGAATATCGGCGCGAGATCGGTCACGAGATAGCGGGTCGTAGTCAGCTTCACATTGCCCACGTCGATGTCCAGCTGGCCACCCGCGGTAAGCGCGACGGAGCCGATGTCACCCCTGACCCCAACGCTGCCGGCGGGCGACAAGCCAAGGCGCCGGGCGAGCACGGCGTCCACGACGGTTGCGGCTGAACCGGTGTCGATGAGGACGCGGACCTGCCCGCCGAGCATCGTCCCCATAACCGTCACCGCATCCGGATCGGCGAGCAGAGGCGTCCAGCGCCCGCGTGGCTTCGTTGGGGATGGTGCCCTGATCGCTCGCCCTCCTGCCGTCGCCCCAGCGAGGATCGCGAAGGACCCCATGGCGCCCAACACCCGACGACGGGAGCCTTGTAAGCGTTGCATGGGTGGAACTCCCGGTCAGCTATTCCGAGGCGTGCCGTTGGCTTTGCCCTAACCGGTTTGTGACCTCTGAGAATGATAGTAGGACTTTAGCCGAACCTTCGGATTCGCGACCGCCTGGAGTCGTATCATATCCGATATGAGGGGCCAAGATGACGTGGACTTCCATCACCTGCGGCGCGGCGCTGGGTCTTGGCCTCGGGGTTCTATCGCCGATCTCGGCCTATGCGCAGGCACCCGCCGCAGCCGCGGATGGGGACTACATCAATCCCGATCGCCCAGGCATCGCCGACGGCAGCAATGTTGTCGGCCCTGGCCGTTTCCAGGTCGAAATGGGTCTCCAACAAGAGTTCAGGCACGCCGACGGGACGTCGGACCGGACCCTCTTCGTCCCGACCCTGCTGCGCCTGGGCCTGAGCAAGGCTTGGGAGCTGCGGGTCGAGACCAACGCCTACACCTGGGATCGCGTCAGCGTCCCAGGTGTAGGCGTCACGAAGACTCAGGGCGCCGACCCGATCTCGCTGGGCGTGAAGTATCATTTCCTGGATTCCGCGGGCCTCCAGCAACCGTCGCTCGGGGTCATCTTGCGGATCTTCGCGCCGTCCGGATCAGGCGCCTTCCGGACCAGCCACGCCACCGCCGATCTGCGCCTTGCCGCGGATTGGGACATCGCGCCGAAATGGTCGCTGAATCCCAACATCGGAGTAGCGCTCTATGAAAGCGCCGGCCGGACCTACGAGGCCGGGCTCTTTGCCACGACCCTCAACTACAATCCAAGCCCGATCCTCAACTTCTTCGTCGACACCGGCGTCCAATCCCCCGAGACGAAGCATGGGCGGACCGCGATGATCTTCGACGCCGGCGTGGCCTACATCGTGGGGCACGACATCCAGCTGGACTTTAGCGTTGGCACTGGGGCCGCGGGGTTGACGCCGCCGCATCCCTTCGTGGGGGCTGGGATCAGCAAGCGGTTCTAAGGCGCCGGTCAGTCGCGCTACGGCCGCTGGGCTGCTCGGCATCGCCTTGCGCCTTCCGACCCTCACCTTAAGGCTTATGCCGCTCCAGCATCTCCAGCACCGGGCAGGACGGCGCGATCGCCGGGCCAGCGCAGCGGCGCGCGGTCTTCGAGAGGAGGCCTCAAACCGCGCGAGATCCGCGAGCTTGGCGCGGACGTCTGCGAGATGAGCCTCGGCGATTGTCCGAACGTCGTCGCAGGAGAGATGGCCTGGCTCCGCGAGATCCGGCAGACCGCGGATCGCCTCGATGCCGAAGCCGGGATCGAGCCTTCGGTCGGCAGCATCGGCGACTGCTACGACAACGCCTTGGCCGAGACGATCAACGGCCTCTACAAGGCCGAAATCATCCATCGGCGTGGGCCTTGGCGATCCTTCGAAGCGTCGAGTTCGCCACGCTGGAATGGGTCGACTGGTTCAACAACCGACGGTTGCTCGAGCCCATTGGAAATATCCCACCCGCCGAAGCCGAGGCCGCCTACTATGCCTCACTAGCCCATCCCGCTACGGCTGCGTGACTCAAACCAATCAGCCTCCGGCAAACCCCGGGGTGGTTGAATTCAGCCTAAATCCAACCCATCAAACACTGGGACTAAACACCTAGGGTAGGGGGGGTTACCACCCTTCCAACTTTGCTTTGGGATAGCAGCGGGCGCCTCCCTTTTCTCGAAGCTGAACCGCGACCCCGCTCGCCGTTCAGCGTCCGTTCAGAGCCCGCCCGCTACAGCATGACGGCCAAGGACAGGAGGCT
>JAYUBD010000021.1:0-2783 GCA_043740995.1 Caulobacteraceae bacterium
GGTTCCGAGCAGGGGCTTGATGTGGTTTTGGATGTCGGACCGTGCCGAGGCCACGGACGTTGCTTTGCGGGTGACGAGGCCTTCGGCCAGGTAGAGGTCACAGAGTTGGGCGACGGTGAGTTCCTTGCGCGAGCCCGCCTTGGCCTCCTGCGGGTCTTCGCCGCCGGCGATCTGGCCCGCGAGGATCCGGGCGCGGTCGCGCGCAGTCTCCACGGTCCAGGGCGAGCCGTGCCCACCGATCTGGAACTGGCGCGCGCGGCCGGCGAAGCGGTACTGCAGGATGTAGCCGCGATGGCCGCCCGGACGGACGCGCACCCCGAAGCCGACCACTTCGCTGTCCCAGAGGAACTGGTCCTTCGGCCGGAGTTCCACGGCCTCGATGAGCTTGCGGGTGAGCTTCTGACGCTTGTCGGACATCACGCTGACTTCCACTTGCGGCGCCGCTTACCCGCCCTTGGCTGGTAAGCGCATGGTAAGCGCCAGGACGAAAATTACAGCGTAAACCTTCGCACGATCGGCGATATAAGTCAATGATTTTGCTTAGTAAATCGTATAATATCGAAGTATCGGATAGATGCCTAAAGCAGTTGGTAAGGCTGAGGTCCAGGGTTCGAATCCCTGTCGTGGCACCATCTAAGAGAAAAGGCCCGCAGCCGAAGCTGCGGGCCTTTTTTCAACGCGCCAGCGGAACAAGTTTCCGCCGGATGAAATCAATCCGGCTCAGCAACATCCTTGCGTACTCGCGAGTGGGCGCGACAGGAATTGGGTAGCTGTCCGAAAGGTCACGGCCTGCCGTCACATTGTCAGCCCAGTCCTGCGCAATGGCGCAATAGAGTTCCAGCGCCAGCCAGGGCTTCGGTGCGTCGTCGGTCTCGAAATGCATCGAAGGCAGATCGCCGACCACAACCCACCGCTCACGATCCTCGGGTTTGCCGCCGGGCTGGAAGCGCATCAGATAGAGCCCAAGCATCGGGCCGACTCCGAACGCCAGCGTGAGTGCCTCAATGGGCTGCGTCCATCGGGAGCTGCTGATGAAGGCCTGCGCTTCCGCTGTCAGGACTCGGATGGCCGCCGCCTCTTCGCCGCTCGTGTAGTCGATATCGCGACCGACGGGAAACCGGGAAGTGTCGATCAGCGTGACCATGCCTTGACGTTAGCCGCGCGCCGAGCGTGGTCAAGAACAAATCAGAAACGATACCGACAACGACAGCTGTCCGCCGCGGCGGCGCGGTTGCCCAGGGGCTACACGCATTCCCCTCCCGTCTCATCGATACCCATCACTTGGCAGCTGGGATCGATAACTGGATCGTCGGGGGCCGCGTATCCGGCGAGGTCGTACAATGTATGGGTCGGCGTATCCGTGCGGATTCGCCCTGAGGCAAACCCTAAGAGGTTGGAAAGGAGCCCGAGCCGCCCGAGGCCATTTACCCGAACGCCGGGGGTCGGAGGCTCTACACGGCCTCCGAACGCCCGGGCTATGGACGCGCGCTTGGCCCACCGCGCACTGTCGCCGTTGTTCATATGCTGGCCGAGATGCTCGTCGGGATGCATAGGCTCAATGTTATCCAGCGTATTCGCGCCGCCGTCAGCGATCGCACGCGTGTGCGCCACGTGGTAGTTTCGGCCATCGCTTGTCTTGGGCCAGGCTTGGCCGTTTGCCCTTTCCCATTCTCGACGAAGCCGCGGATTGTGGGGGTTGCCAATCTCCAGGAGATCGGCTGACTCAGGCATCGCGGAATTTGGGGGTAGGCTGTCACTCCGCACTGGCGGCGACCTGAGGGCAGCCTCGTATTCGGGAACGCCTGGACGAATGGCGCGGTAGCCGCCAGCGCCATTGGCGATCCACAAGACATCGTTCGGGCCGTCCGCCGTGCGGTAGGCCCGTCCATCTCCAGAGGGCATTCGGTCCTCTGTGGAGGACTGGTCAGCGCCAAAGAAGTTGTCATACCTCTGATCAGCGGCCGCCTGCCGGTCGCGTTCAATGTCCTCGGGAGAACGCCGATACCATCGGTCGAGGTCTTCGCCTTCAAGGGTGGACGGATCGATCGGGTCGGGCATTGCGGTGCTCCTTCGGAGACGGGGCTGGACGGTCGCGATGCTCGTTGCCGGCGCTGGCAAGGACTCGCGCAAACCAACGGAAGCGCTATGCTTTTCGTCCGGGCGAAAATGGCAGGGGCTGGAATGCGCTGGACGGCAGGTCACAGATTTGCGGCTGTCGCGGGAGACAATCTCATCGCGCGGGGTGACCTCCGCAGCGTGGCGACCGCCGTTTGGGAGCAAGGCTGCGATCAGCCGTTGGTGCTGGAAGACACCACTGGCCAGACGGTTGACTTGGACCTCAACGGCTCGCTGGAAGAGGTTCTGGCCCGCCTAGACGTCGATACGCCAGCACCCACTCGCGGTCGCCCCAAGCTGGGCGTAACCGCCCGGGAGGTCACGCTACTCCCCCGCCACTGGGAGTGGCTCGCCGCCCGGCCCGGCGGCACGTCAGCCGCCCTGCGCCGCCTTGTCGACCAAGCGCGGCGCGAGAACTCGGTCGAGGAAGAACGGCGCCGAATACAGGACGCCGTCTATCGCGTGACAACGACGCTCGCTGGCGACCGTCCTGGCTACGAGGAGGCGATGCGCGCGCTGTTTGCTGGTGACCTCGATTACTTTCACCGGCAGGTCACTGCGTGGCCGCCCGACATTGCCGCCTACCTCCGCGACCTTACCGCGCCGCTCGCGCAGCCTTCGTGAGTTGGTCTTGCAGCGCATGCTCCGCTGCGTGGGTTTGCACCGCC
>JAYUBD010000022.1:0-2782 GCA_043740995.1 Caulobacteraceae bacterium
GCACGCTCGGCGGCGTTGTTACTCATCTCCAGGCGTCCATCCTCAGTGAAGCGGTTCAGCGCCGTCCAGAGCTTGATCGTGTATTGGATCGCCTTGGCCAGATCACCCTTGCGGCTGATCCGGGCGAGACACGCGTCCAGGTATTGCTTCAGGTCAGCCAGCAGCGGCACGCTCCTGGCCTGGCGCACGGCCAGCCGCTCGGCGGCGCATTGGCCGTTGATCTCACGCTCGATGGCGAAGATTTCGCCGATCCGCTCCAGGATCTCGCGGGCCAGCGGCGATTTGGTCTTGGCGTGCTCTTCGAAGATTCCCCGGCGCGCGTGGGCCCAGCACGCCACCTCAAGCAGCCGCGGGGCGCCGGTCTCAGGATCTGGCTCATAGAGCTTGTCGAAGCCCGCATAGGCGTCGGCGTGCAGGAAGCCCCGGCACGGCTTCAGCAAGGCGCGGGCGTGCGCACCCTTACGGTCAGGCGAGTACTGATAATAGGCCGCCGGCGGGTTGGCCGAGCCCCAAGACCGCTCATCGCGCACCACCACCCATAATCGCCCGCTCCGGGTGCTGCCGCGCCCCGGCTCCTGCACCGGGACTGGCGTATCGTCGGCATGCACGGCTGGGCCGGCGCGGGCGTAGTCGCCGATGGCGACGGCGAGAGGGCTCACCAGCCAGGACAGCCGGCCGATCCAGTCGGCGAGCGTCGAGCGGTCAAGCTCGACACCCTCCCGGGCGTAGATCCCCGATTGTCGGTTCAGCGGCAGGTGATCACAGTACTTGGCCACCGCCACATGGGCGAGCAGCGCCTCGCCGGGTCGTCCCCGCTCGATCGGCAGGCTCGGCATCGGCGGCTGGGTGATGGTCTCGCAGTCCCGGCAGCTGAGCTTGGGACGGACATGCACCACCACCTTGAAGTGGGAGGCCACGTATTCCAGCACCTCGCGCTCATCGTCGGTGATCTTGCGTAGCCGCTCCGACCCGCAAGCCGGACAGGCGCAAGGTCCCGCATGGGTGACGATCTCGCGCGGCAGATGATCTGGCAGCGGCCTGCGGTTGCCGGTCCGCGGCGCCTTGGCCGGCCGCGAGGCTGCGCCAGGCGCCGGTGTCGAGGCGGTGCGAGCCTGGCTTTCGGCCTCGCCTTCTTCCAGCTCGCCGATCACAAGCTCCAGGAGATCGATTTGCCGCTCGAGCTTCTCCGAGGACTGACCGAAGCGGGCGCGTTTCAGACGCGCCAGCTGAGCCTTCAACTTCTCGATATGCAGCGTCTTGGCGTAGAGCTCGGATTGCAAAGCCGCTGCAAAAGCCCGTAGTTCATTGGGATCGGTGGGCAGGTCTGAGGTCGCCAGAGACATGGCGATTTATAGCAAAGCCAGGCTCCCGGATCGACCATAAACGACCAGATCCCCGTTGTTTTTACACGGTTTCGGGCGTCCGGACCGGCTCCGGCGCCACCGTCCGTCGCCAGTCGATTCCTTCCAGAAGCAGAGACATTTGTCCGGCTGACAGCTGCAGCCGCCCCTCCACGATCGGCGGCCAGACGAAGCGGCCGCTCTCCAGTCGTTTCGCAAACAGACACAGACCACTGCCGTCCCAGGCGAGGATTTTCAACCTGTCGCCGCGCTTGCCGCGGAAGACAAACAGCGCCCCGGAAAAGGGGTCTGCCTGCAGCACGGACTGGACCTGAGCCGCCAGGCCATCGAAGCCTTTCCTCATGTCGCAGGGCGTCGTCGCCAGATAGACCCGCGCCCCCGGCGGCGGAACGATCATGCCACAGCCTTCAAGGCCGACAGCACCCGCCTCAGCGCAGGCTCGCTCACCTGGCCGTCAACCCGCACCCGGGCCCCGCCCGGCAGCTCGATCTCCATCAGGCCCGCAACGCCCAGGTGTCCCTCATGACCCGGATCCGGAACGACCTCGACCGGAGCGAAGCTCATCGTTCCGGGCTGGCCGACGCCTCTCTGCGCCTCGCCGCCCAGCTGACGGCGCCAGTTGAAAAGAAGGTTGGCGTTCACATCGTGGCGGCGAGCCACCAGCGCCACCGAGGCGCCCGGTTCATAGCTCAGCGCCACCAGCCGACGCTTCTCATCAAGACTGCGGTAGCGCCGACGCTTCGGCCACTCGAGGCTCTCGCCACCTTCGCCCGTACCCACGCTTACCAACGCCGTCATCGTGTCCACTAACGTTTAAATGGACACCAGCTGGCCCACGCCATCCAGGCTACCGGCCGACAGCGCCGCGCAGAAGGCGGTCATGATCGGACGCGTACCTTGTTTCGGCGTCAGGGTGACGTTCATGTCGCAGCCTCTCGGTCTTTCATCGCATGTTCAGTGCACGATCGAATCGGGCGGGTTGGACTGGCCGTCGGAACCGTACAGAACGCGCATGAGCACCTGAATCCGCTGATCAAGCTGCTCGTCGGTCAGGTCGCTCATCCCCTCGACCTTGAGTTCTTTCGGCAGAAGCCCGGCGATTACGCGCACATAGGTTTCGGGATGATCTTCGCGGACCTTGGCGATCGTGGCCACGCCATGCTCGGCGAAGTCAGCGTGCAGCGCATCGATGAACGCCTCGCCGAAACGGTTCCTCGCGCCCTTGGGGCGGCCGAGAGGGTTGGCGTTGTTACCGGGCTGAAAGCGAGTGGCATCTCCCGGTTTATTCCCGGTATTAATCGGCGGGTCGGCCTTCGGGGGCTTATACCAACGGCCCTTAAGTCTCACCGCAGTTGGCGCATGGCTGTGATCCGATGGAGGCGATGCGGTCTGGCTCGGCGATGAGGCGGTTCCAGGCGTCA
>JAYUBD010000023.1:0-2772 GCA_043740995.1 Caulobacteraceae bacterium
TGGCCGAGCCCCAAACATGGACGGCGTCACTCGCGATAGAATTTGACATGACGTCGCAACCGACCAGGTTCACGCTTGTGTTGCCCTGGATGTTGACGGACTGGCTCGCAGTCTTATCCAAGGCCAGGATGCACGCGTTGGACGCCGTTCGGTAGATTGCCACCGCGCGAGCGTGAACAACCAACGCCTTATTATCGAAGAGCACGGTGAAGAACCGAGGCACGTTCTGGCTGAGCGTCACCTCGACGGCGGTCGCGTTTTGATTTTGACCTGTCAGGGGCGGGCTGTTTACTTGGATTGTCCCGCTCGTCGATGACCAGCCATTTGCGTTTGCGGCCGAGGCGGCGTTGGCGGAAATCTCGCTCGCCGTAAGGCCCCCGCGGTTGTCCAGCGCGCCGGCATAGGCGGCGGCGTCCGCAGCCACTTGGAGGCGCGTCTGGGTAATGTATTCGAAGCTGGTTTCAACGCCCAGGCCCGCGGCTCCCACCACAATGGGAAGCGCCAGGGCGAAAACCATCAGAACGTTGCCGCCATCGTGCGACGCCGCGCGGCGGGCGCGAAGCAGTCCAGAGCAAAATTGAGGCATATCCATCGGACTAGTTTGGCGATCGGACCGTAAATGTGTCATCAACAGATATGATGAATATAACGGTAACAACGACCTCAAGTATTCAGTCGCCGCATTCAGTCATGGTTATACGATCTTAACTCTACTTAAAAACTTGACCGAGCGGCCGTCAGATCTCATTGAGCGCTGGACCTCAGGAAAATTCAACAGCCATGCCCATCGCGTCCAATAGGCGCGGGTCATAGGCCTTTTGCACGTGGTTGTTGTTCCATAATCCGCTGGTGCTGACCCGATGGTGGCTGCTCGAAAGCCCGAGCCAGGTCGGCGAGGGCGGGTCGGAACGGCTCGGCGAATTGCTCAATAGAGCGACGGCATGTCGCACGAAATAATCGCGGCGGCCGTCTGGCGACGGCGCGTCGGGCGTCTCCATCCAAATAAACGGCATCTGGCGGATATGGGTGCTCACTTCGATTTCCAGAGCCGCCTCGGCGGCGGCGGCCGACGCCAGGTCGATAGGCAAACGCTGCGCTGCTTCACGCAGACTTCCTCCAACACCCCAACTTGACAATGCGCGGTTGGATCGTCGCAGGAGCGCTTCGCCAACTAGCCGCCGGAAGATCGCTGACCGATGGTTTCCCTTGCCGAAAGCACCGCCGCGGTCTGACAAGAGACCGCCCCAGCGGTGCAGGGGGGCCGCCGGTGGGGTGGACCGGGAAGCGACCCTTACAACCCGGTCGCCGATACCGGACGCTGAACGCAGCTCTCCAGATTCAAAGAAGAAATAGACCCCGCGGACCGGCCAGGGCCGGTTATCATCGGCGTCCATAAGAGTTCGCCGTCCCCCGAGACGTTGTTCAAGCCGCGATAGCGTTTCGTAGAAGGCCGCCAGGTGTTCGGGCCGTTGATGGGCCATGCACCCTGCTAATTCCCGCGACCCAGGCCGATTGCGGGATTGGCCGGCCGGAGCACGGCCGAGCGCAGGGAAACGATCCGAGTAATTCCTCGGAATCGATTTCGTATACAATGTTTGCTCAACTGACACTTGCGTGAACCTTCCCAGATTCTTAGTAATTTCCGGTCAATTTTGCGCTCCACAGACTGAGTAACTATGAATTTTCATGGCCTCTCACCTACAAGCTCAACTTTGGATCTGAGAGGTGAGGATGGCCGCTTTCGCCGGTGTTTAGCCAAAGAGGAGATCTCATGCAGGGCTACCTGTTCAGATTTCTCGCTGGCGGTTTTGCCCGTCTATGGACCAAGACCATGGAATTTGGTTCTGAAAGCTCTGCCATCGAAGCGGCTCGCGGCCTGATGCGCGCAGAAGCTGAAGCGACGAGCACTCGGCCGCTTACGATGCTCGTGGGTGTGGGTAAGGACGACGAGCACGCTCGATGGATTGGTTCGTGGAGCTCGGACCCGGATGAGCAGTGGAGGATCTGATGCCATTGATCGGTCCGCAACGGTGGGCAACGTCGCGGCCCGCTTGCAGGCCTCAAGGACACGCAATACTGCAGGTGAGAGCCGGACCGCGATTACCCGAGGTCCCCACACGTACGTTGGCACTTGGGCTGCAAACCTTGGCTTGGCATCACCCCGCCGGCGCTCATGGGAGCCGACCTCCTGGCTCAGCAGCGACCGCTTCGGCGGTCTTTAGTCTGCTGACGGGGCGCGGGAAAAACCGGATTCGATCAATTGATCCGTGCCGTCAAAGGCTGCGGCGATAACGCGGCGCAACGCTTCGGCGGTGATGGGCTTGGCCAAAGCGCCGGCGAAGCCCATCTCGTGCAACATGTCGCTGTCGAAGCTCATGACGTCTGCTGTGACCAGCACGACAGGCGTCGAACGGGCAGTCTCTCGAAGCGCCTTTACGTTCTTGAGCAGATCAAGGCCCGTAATATCGGGCATGTGGAAGTCAGTAAGGACGAGGTCGAAGGACGTGGTTTCCATTAGGTCGAAGGCTTCGGCGCCCGAGGCGGCGCGAACCGGAGTGTGACCCAGCATCGAAAGCATCTGGTCCATAACAAGTAGGTTTATCTCCACGTCATCGACATGCAGGATTCTCAATCCCGACAGCTCATCCACGATCTATCCTCTTCGTCTCATAAGAAATATCAGCGCCAGACCGTTAATGCCGAGTTCTCGCGGTTCGGCACCTCACGAGCTGCCTCGGCGAAGGGTCCCCTATCGGACACGGTGCATCTCTC
>JAYUBD010000024.1:0-2770 GCA_043740995.1 Caulobacteraceae bacterium
CATTGTCATCGCCGCGATCTTCACGCATGTGCGGGTCTTCGCCGCGTCTCTCGAATGGAAGGAAGAACACGATGTTTTCGCATATCATGATCGGCACCAACGACCTGGAAAAAGCCAAGACGTTCTATGACGGGGTGCTGGGGACCCTCGGGGTCCCCCCGGCCAGGGTCGATGGCCACCGTATCTTCTACATCACGCCGGCGGGCGTGTTTTCGGTGTCGAAGCCGATCAACGGCGAACCCGCCACCGCGCCCAATGGCGGCACCATCGGATTTGCCTGCAACTCGACTGAGCAGGCGGATGCTTGGCACGCGGCCGGTCTCGCCCATGGCGGAACGACCTGCGAAGACCCGCCCGGCGTGCGGGAAGGCGGCATGGGCAAACTCTATCTCGCCTATCTGCGTGACCCGGACGGCAACAAGCTCTGCGGCCTGCACCGGATGGGCTGACCCTAGCGACATTCGCGGTTGGCGACGGCGTCACCGGCGCCGCGCGCCTGATCCGCGGTCTCGGCAGTTCTCGGGGCGGTGATCCGTTCCACCTCCCCGAGAACGGACCGTGCAGTTTGCATTCCGCCAATGTTAGTCCGCCCAAGGTATTGATCAGTGGCTTGCCCCGGAGACCGGCGCATGGACTCGCGCTGGCGAGGCTCGCGGCGCCGAGGTCGGCGGGGGAGACGGCAGCGCCGATGTTCGCGGTGTCGAGCAGGGGGTGAGGCGCGCGCTCTTGATTTCTTGATTGCAAAATGCGAAAATTGCGTGATCTATCGGCACTTGTTGAATGAGACCGACGCACGTTTGATTGGGTGGAGACCGGAAAGCGACCCCAATCAAATCTCGCACAGAAATATCGTCTTTTAGCAGATACTTATGCTGCAATCTTGCGATCTTTTCCTGCCAATCAACTGCCATTTGGCTGCCAAAATCCGCCATTTGATGCCAATAGACTGCAAAAGTTCGCCCACTGACTGCCAAAAGCCGCCACGCGTTCGTCGTGGCGAGTCCGGGACGTGCAACGCCCACCCCGCCGGGCCGAGCACACCCGCGGATGAACATCTTCGCGCGCCAGGCGACGAGCCGTGCGACATTCACGAGCCGATCGTGTTTCGAACCTCGCCTTGCCACGTCCATCGGTTGTTGAAACCGCCCTCCACGGCTAAGGAAAGGCCCCGTTCCGGATCGCCCCGGACGCCCCCGTCCGAGACCCCCATGCAAGACTCTGAAAGACAAACCTTTACCGATGAAGAGGCGCTCGCCTTTCACCGGTATCCGACGCCCGGAAAGATCGCGGTGGTTCCGACCAAGCCGATGGCCACCCAACGCGACCTGTCTCTGGCCTATTCGCCCGGCGTGGCCGTGCCGGTGCTCGCCATCGCGAAGGATCCAGACCTAGCCTACGACTATACCGCCAAGGGGAATCTGGTGGCGGTGATTTCCAACGGCACCGCCATCCTGGGTTTGGGCGATCTGGGCGCCCTGGCGGCCAAGCCGGTGATGGAGGGCAAGTGCGTCCTGTTCAAACGCTTCGCCGACGTCGATTCCATCGATATCGAGGTCAGCTCGAAGGACGCGGACGAGATCATCACCGTGGTCAAGAACATCGGCATTTCCTTCGGCGGCATCAACCTGGAGGATATCAAAGCGCCGGAATGTTTCCGCATCGAGTCCGAGCTCCAGGAGTTGCTGGATATTCCGGTCTTCCACGACGATCAGCACGGAACGGCGATCATCTCGGCGGCGGGGCTGATCAATGCCTGCGCCATCACCGGCCGCGCGCTGAAGGACATTAAGCTGGTGCTGTGCGGGGCCGGGGCGGCGGGCATCGCCTCGCTGGAACTGGTCAAGGCGATGGGCGTGCGCGGCGAAAACTGCATCGCGGTCGACAATACCGGGGTGATCTGGCGCGGTCGGGAAAAGGGCATGAACCAGTGGAAATCGGCGCATGCGGTGGATACCGACGCCCGGAGCCTTGCCGATGCCCTGGTCGGGGCGGATGTGTTTCTCGGCCTCTCGGCCAAGGGCGCGCTCACTGCCGAGATGGTGGCGACCATGGCGCAAAAGCCGATCATCTTCGCCATGGCCAATCCCGATCCGGAGATCACCCCGGACGAGGTCTATGCGGTGCGCCCTGACGCCATCGTCGCCACGGGCCGCTCGGACTATCCCAACCAGGTCAACAACGTGTTGGGCTTTCCATACATTTTTCGCGGGGCCCTGGACGTGCGCGCCCGACGGGTGAATCTGGAAATGAAGATCGCCTGCGCCAACGCCCTCGCGGCCCTGGCCCGTGAGGACGTGCCGGATGAGGTGGCCGCCGCTTATCACGGCATGCAATTGAAGTTCGGACCGCAATACATCATCCCGACGCCGTTCGACCCGCGCCTGATCCACTATATCCCGCCCTTCGTCGCCCAGGCGGCGATGGACAGCGGCGTGGCCCGCCGGCCGATCACCGACATGGACGCCTATCGCGGCAGTTTGGCGCGCCGGCTCGACCCCACGGCGGGCTTTCTGCAGAAGATCGCGGCGGCGGTGCAGTCGGCGCCCGCCCGGCGCATCGTGTTCGCCGAGGGTGAGGAGCCGTCGGTGATCCGCGCCGCCTTCGCCTTCCAGATGCAGGGCCTGGGCCATGCGGTGCTGGTCGGGCGCGAGGAACTGGTGCACGAGAACATGCGTCTGGCCGGGCTCAATCCGACCGAGGCCAATCTCGAGATCATCAACGCCCGCGTCTCCAGCCACAATGAGGAATTCGCCGACTATCTCTATGAGCG
>JAYUBD010000025.1:0-9079 GCA_043740995.1 Caulobacteraceae bacterium
GTGGCCGGCGTGTTTATCGGCCTGGCGCTGTTTCTGATCGGCGTGCCGCTGTTGATCGTGGTGATCCTCACGGCGGGCGCGAGACCCGCCGACCTGACCGGGCGCAATGTATTGGTGCTGGATCTGCGCGCCGGCCTGTCGGATCAGGACGCGATATCCCCGCTGGCGCTGTTCTCCGGCAAGACCCTTTCCGTGCTCGGTGTCGAGCAGACCCTGCATCGCGCCCAGGCCGACGATCGGGTTTCAGGGCTTCTGGTGCGTCTGCCGGAGGGCGGCGTGCCCCCGGCGGCGGCCGACGAACTGCGGGGCGCATTTCTGCGGTTCCGCGCGTCGGGCAAGCCCATTCTCGCCTATAGCCAGGGACTGTACGCGGCCGGCACGGTCAGTTCGACCTATGAGCTGGCCGCCGCCGCCGGCGATATCTGGATGCAGCCGGCCTCGGAATTCCAGGTCACCGGGCTTTCGCGCCAGGACATCTTTTTCAAACGCTTCTTCGACCGGCACGGGGTCAAGGCCGACTATCAGCAGCGGTACGAGTTCAAGACCGCCGTGAACCCGTATCTCTACAGCGACTACACCCCGGCGCATCGCGCCTCGGAACTGTCCTGGATGGGCTCGGTCTATGAGACCACCCTGGCCGCGGCCGCCGCGGACCGTCGGCGACCCGCGGGCTTGCTCAAGGCGACGCTCGAGGCGGGACCCTATTCCGCCGAGGCCGCCCTGGCCAAAGGTCTGATCGATCGGGTGGGCGATCTGGACGCGGCGCGCAAGGCGCTGCTGGCCAGGGCCGGCGACGGCGCGAAATTCATCCTGTTCCGCGACTATGCCGCGCGGCGCGGGGAGGCCGACGGCGGCGGCGCGCGCCTGGCGGTGATCTCCGCCGAGGGCAATATCCTGACAGGGGAGGGCGGCGGTCCGCGGGGATTGGGCGGCGGGTCCGCCATCCGTTCCGACGACGTCGCCAAGGCCTTCCAGGCGGCCATCGACGATACCGACATCAAGGCGATTGTCTTCCGCATTTCATCCCCGGGCGGCTCCGATACCGCCTCGGAACAGATACTGAGCGCGGTGCGGGCGGCCAGAGCGGCGGGCAAGCCGGTGGTGGTCAGCATGGGGACCTTTGGCGCGTCCGGCGGCTATTGGATCGCGTCGCAGGCCTCGGAGATCATCGCCCAGCCGACGACCCTGACCGGCTCGATCGGCGTGTTCGGCGGCAAGTTCGCGCTGGGCGAAG
Organism: Caulobacteraceae bacterium; assembly: GCA_043740995.1. Lineage (GTDB taxonomy): Bacteria > Pseudomonadota > Alphaproteobacteria > Caulobacterales > Caulobacteraceae > Acaudatibacter. Next base: position 1,235 of record JAYUBD010000025.1, read on the forward strand.
CGCTGGCGAAATTCGGCATGGACATGCGCGGCGTGAAGGTCGGCGGCGACTATGCCGACGCGCTCGGCAATGCCGATGCCATGAGCCCTGGCCAGCGGGCGGCCTTTTCGGCGTGGATGGACCGGATCTATGGCGGCTTCATCGACCGCGTCGCCGAGGGACGTCACCTGTCGCAAGCGCGGGTTCGCGATATTGCCAAGGGTCGGGTGTGGACCGGCGCCCAGGCCAAGGCCCTGGGCCTGGTGGATGGACTGGGCGGCTTCTACGATGCCGTGGACCGCGCCAAGGCGCTGGCCGGGATCAAGGGGCCGGCCCACCTTGAATCCTTCGATGTCGAACCCTCGCCGTTCGAGGCGGTAAGACGGATGCTCGGCGCGTCAGCCCGCGGCGTCAATCTGATGCTGGGCGCGGCGGACATCGCCGGCGCCCCGGAAGCCCAAGCCCTGACCGACGCCATCGGCGATGCGCAACTGAGATCGCAAGGCGCCACCGTCCTGGCTCCGAGACTCTTGAGGTAAATTTTTCCCTCCTTCCGCATTGTGGGGAGGAACTGACGGCCCACCCAGGTCGCGCAAACGCGCGCCGGAGGACGGGCTCCGCCGTCAGGGTGGGGCAGGGCGAGGCCTGGTGGGCGTGTCCTTACCTTAAGAGTCCCACCCCGGACTTCGTCTCGACCCTCCCCAAAAGTCGGGAGGGAGGATCAGGATGGGATCACGTCGAAGGCGACGGTCAGGCGGGGTTGGTCGCCTTGGAAGGGCACGGTGCCGTGCCACATATAAGATGGGAACAGCACCAGCCAGCCGGCTTCGGGTTTGACGAAATGCTCGGGCGGCAGGGCGGGAAGGGTGGGGATGCCGGGTTCGCCGAACTTCAGCCAACCCTGGGGTTCGGTTTCAACGGCGGCCGGCAGTTCGATGTGCAGAGCCGAGGACAGCCAGCCCTTTGGGTGCACATGGTCGACATGGAAGCCGCCCGGCCGAAGATTTACCGACCAGGCGCCGTTCAGACGATAACCACCGGACGCCCGGCGACGCAGCGGGTCCTGGCCGGGGCCGAGGGCGGCGATATGGGCGCGGATCGGGGCGTCGATCACCTGGAACAGCGCGCGAATGGCGGGATCGGCGGAGAGGGTCAAATCCTGGCGGGTCTGCGAGCCGGACCGCAGGGATTGACCAACCGGATGGCCCTGGAACCGGTGCAGGGGCCGCAAGGCGGCGCGCAGGTCAGCCAGCCAGGCCTCAAGGCTGGGCCAGCCGGCGGGCGCCGCCAGTTTCCAGCGGCGCACGGAGTGTTCATAGTCGTAAAGCCGCCCAGCGCGGGGATCGCCCTTCAACCGCCAGGCCGTGGCGAGCAGGGCCAGGGCGTATTGATCGATTGGCAGGCGCCGCACCAGAGTCTCGGCGATCCGCGTCGCCTCGTCGGCGTCGCCCCGGGCGAGCCAGGTCTGACAGAGGGCGGCGATCACCGAGGGATTGTCCGGTCGTTGCGCAAAGGCGCGCCGCGCATGGTCGAGCGCGAGGGTGGTGTCGAAATGCACCGCCAGTTGGGCGGCCGGCACATGCAGCATGGCCTCGTCGTCCAGCGCGAGCGCCTGGGCGAGGGCTTGGTAGGCGCCTTGCCCGTCGCCTAAAGTGTCCAGCAACTTGGCTTTTTGTTGCAACAGCAGCGGCGCGGCGGGCGCGGCGCCGGCCGCCTCGGCGAACACCGCCCTGGCCGCCGCCGCATCCCCCGTGCTCATCCACACCAGCTGGGCCAGCTCGCCCGCCGCCTCGGCATAGGCCGGTCGTCTGGCCAGCGCTTCGGCATAGGCGGCGTTGGCCTCCGGCATGCGGTCCAGACCGGATAGCAGCCGCGCGAGGGTGAGCCAGGCCTCCGGGGCGTCCAGTCCCTTGGCGAAGGCCCGGCGCGAGGCGCCCTCTCCCGATTGAAACTGCTGTGCGTCACAAAGCGCGCCCGCCAGATTATGCTCGGCCACGGCGCTGACGGGATTGACCTCGGCGGCGCGAGTCAGGGCGCTGATGGCCTCGTCGAGGCGGCCGGCGCTCTGCAGCGCCAAGCCGAAATAGGTGAGCAGGCTGAGATTGGTCGTCTCGGGCGTCATAAACGGCGCCAATACCGACACCGCTTCATCGACCCGGTCTCCGGCGCGCAAGATCTCCGAAAGTCCGGTGGCGGCCATGGCCAGGCCGGGCTCGTGCCGCAGGGCGTTGCGGAAGGCGGCCTCGGCGCCGGCCAGATCACCCATCTCATGCAACGCCACGCCCAACAGCCTGTGGGCCTGGGCGAGGGTCGGGACTTCCGCGACCAGGGTGCGCAGGCGGCGGGCCGCGTCTTCGCGCTGGCCCTCGCGGAGCAGGTCGCTGGCCGCCTGCAGCCGACGTTGACGGTCGACGACCACGGGGTCCGGTCTCAGGGAGACCTTCATGCGTAGCCCAATCGTTCGATCCAGGGACCGAGCGCCGTAAGGGCGGGCCGCAGGGGCTCGGCATAGCGCCGCCACTGGCCGACCCCCCCGCCGTACAGCCCTTTGCGTACCTGCGAGGCGCTGGGCGTGGTGATCGACCGTTGTTTCGCGGTGTCCGCGAAGTTCAGCATGGCGCCGGTCCAGTCCAGACCCAGTGCGCCGCACAGCCGGCGGCACTCATTCTCAAGGCTGTCCACCAGGGTCTCGTAGCGGACCACATGCATGTCGGGGGCGAACACCCGCCGGTATTCCAGCGCGAGACGCATGACCAGATCATAGAACCGCGCCGCTCCCTCCAGGGTGGTGAACTGGTACATGGCGGGGTTCATCTGGAAGCAACGACGGAAACAACTGAACACCACGTCCCGGGGGTCGCGTTCGGCGAACACGATTTTCGCGTCGGGAAACAGCCGGACGATCAGCGGCGTCAACAGACTGTTCAGCGGGAACTTGTCGACGAACACCTTGCCCGACACATCAAGACCCCGCGCCTCGATCAGGCGCCAGTAGAAGGTCCGGTGCGGCTCCAGCGCCTCATCCGACGCCTCGATGAGGATGCGCAGGCGATCAACGGAGGTGAGGAATTCACTTTCCGCGCGCTCAAGGAGGGGCTTTTCGTCCAGGGTGACGACGTCCTCGGCGCTCGCCAGGATCTGTTCCAGAAGGGTGGTGCCGGACCTGGGGAAACCCATCAGGAAGACGTGGGCGCGCGGCCCGTCGGCCGTCGCGGCGCGCACCGGGGCGGTGGCGCGGGCGATGGGGTCCAAGGATCGGACAAAACGATGCAAGGCCTCCAGTCTCGCGACGTGCACGCCCGCGGCCTCGGCGATCGGCGTCGCGGCATATTGCTCATGCGACAGCGCCTTGCCTTGCGCATAGAGCGCGAAGGCGGACCCGGCATCGCCCTGGCGGTCGCGCACATCGCCGAACAAGGCGAGGGCGGCGGGCTGGTCGGCGGGGTTGAAGGTCGGGTCTGCGAGCAGCGACTCCAGGCGGCGGGCCGCGCTGTCGTCCAGCCCCTCGCCATAGTCCGCCTGGGCCAGGGCCATCCTGGCGTTTGTCAGTCCGGGCGCCAGGCCAAGGGCGCGGTCGGCGAATTCGCGAGCGGCCGGATAGTCGCCCCGCCGAACAGCGATCGAGGCGCGACCGGACCAGGCGTCGGCATAGGTGGGGTCGCCAAGCGTGGCCAATTCATAGAGGCGCGCCGCCGGCTCGTCATCGCCCATGCCTTCGAGAACGACGCCTTTATGGTGGAGCGACGGCGGGAAGCCGGGCGCCAACCGCAGGGCGGCGTCAAACGCGCCGATAGCTTCGATGCCGCGTCCCAGGCGCGCAAGACAAAAACCGGTCCCATGGGCAAGATTGGCGTCGTCCGGCGCCATGGCCCGCGCCGGCCCCAAAAGCCGCAGGGCGTCTTCGAAGCGCCCGGCCTCCGACAGGCGAAAGGCCGCGACGCCATAGAGGCGCGGATGGCGCTGGCCTGCGGTCAGGGCCGCCGCCGCCAGGTCTCCGGCGCGGATCATGTCGCCTTGCGCCAGGGCGGCGTTCACATCATCGATCACGCTCACGGCGCGGTAATCCAGCCAAGATCGCGCATCGTATCCTTTCAGGCCCCGCCGCCGCGCCATGCGACCGCGCTGGGCGTTGGATATCAGGTCGTCAGGGGGCGGTCATGAATCCATTGCGACAGAACCCATTTCTCGCCGTGTCGAATGGGCAGGCCGGCGTGCAGGCTCAAGGGATCGGGCGCCCCTGCGGCATCGACATGGGCGAAATAGACGGCGTCGCCCTTGGCCCCCTTGAACCGTTGATTCACCTTGGGAAAATCCAGATCGCCGCCGTCGAAGTCGTCATTGAGATAGAGCAGGAAGGTGGCGATGCGGTCGCCGCGATAGCCGGCATCGGCGCCATAACCGGTTCCGTCATTGAGCCGGTCGTAATGAGGTTTGATCTCCTGGCCGGTGGCGTAGTGGAAGATTCGGGGCGGCTCCATCGCGGCGGTGGGCAGGCTGGTCAGGATGCTGACCCGGCTTCGCACCATGACGACGATCAGATCGGAGCCGACAATATCGAACTCGAAGTCGCTGCAGGTTCTGTGCGGATCGGCGATCTCTTGCCGCAGCGCGGCGTGATACATCAAGGCTGCCCGCATCCGTCCGCGCGCCAGGCCCACGAGCCAGTCGCATACGGCCGGATTGACAAACCGTTCGGAGGCTCGCACGCGGGGCGTTTCCCACAACGGGCGCCGGCTGGGCGGTGACAGCCACGCCGCGAGATCGATGGCCCGACGGAGGCGACGCCAAGGCGCGTCCCCGTCGCCCGACCGGTCCGGAGCGACCGCCATTGGGGCGAGGGGCGAGGCCAGGGCCAGCAAGCAAAGCTGCCCGCGCGCCCGTTCCGAGCCTCGGATGGCGGCGGTTTCCAGAAAATCCAGGGCGAGGTCCCAGTCCTGGGGAACCCAGGCGCCGGCGGCGTGCAAGGTCGCCAGAACGGCCGCCGCTTCGGCATCGCCCCGCGCCAGGGCTGCACGCAGCACGGCAAGCCCCCGGTCCGGATCCCGCGGCGCATCCCGCCCGAGCAGCAAGCGACCGGCGAGATCGGCTTGCGCGCTGGGGTTCGCCGCAGAGGCGTCGGACTGGGGCAGGCTGGGCGTGGCGCGAACCTTCAGTTCAGGGGGAGGGCTGGTGTTTGGACACCCATTTTGCCGGTGACGCCGGCGCCTGTCAAAGCGAGTCGGCCGGACCCACGCCATTGAACGCGTCGGTCTCGGCGGTGATCAGGCTGATCAAGGCGCGTTCGTCCGCGCCGAGAAAGGGGCTCCAGATGTCGAAGATCAGAATGGTTCGCGGTCGATGGCTGTCGTTCCAGGCCTCGTGCTCAATGGTGTCATCGAACACCCAGGCCTCGCCAGGGCGCCATTCGCGGGTTTGATTGCCGACCCGAAAACCGCACCCGGGCGGCACGATCAGCGGCAGGTGGACGACCAGACGGGTATTACTGACACCGGTGTGCGGCGGAATGCGTGTTCGGGGGGCAAGCACAGAGAACATCGCCGCCGGCGAGCGTTGCCGAACCCGCGGCTGTGGCGCGAGGCTGAGCGCCTGCAGGGTTCGTGGGCATTGTTCGCTGTTGCCGGGGACGAGGCCGCCATGGGCCAACAGGTGATACGCATTCCAACGCGGAGAGTGATTCAACTCCGCCCATTGGTCGAGGGGGACGCCCTGCGGATAGTCCACATAGGGCGTGAAGCCCTGACCAGTTTGCGAGGCCTGGGTGACCGCCATCAACTCCCGCTGGATCGAGGGGGTCGCCGCCTCCACGGCGTCCATCCAGGGGAAATCCTCCCTCGGATAGAACTCTATGGCCGGGAGGCCCGGATAGAAGAACGACATCGGCCTCTGATAATAGGGTCTACGGCGGCCCGCGACATGATCGATGAAGGTCTCGATGCGGCGGCTTTCCGGGCTTCGAGACAGGCCCCGCGCGCCCGCCGTCGCCGCCGCGAGCCGATCCCGAAGGTCGGACGAATATTGGTCGTGGAAGGCGCGGGCATGATCGAAGGCTCGCCGGGTGGGGGGATCGAGCTGGTCCGGGGGGGGCGCCTGGGCGATCGCGATGCCGTAGCCGATGCCGGCTTGACGCAAGGAGCCCGACCGCTCCAGCAGGGAGGCCTTCATCAGCAGCGCGAGGAAGGAGCGCGGCTCCACGCGCAAGGCCTGTTCAAGGGCGTTGAAAGCCGCCGCGAGGTCGCCCAACACCCTGCACGACCCCGCGATATTGAGCCACAGAGACGTTTCGTCAGGATGTGAGAGGACAGCGTCTTCAAGGAGCGTGCGCGCCTGGACGGCGTCTCCGGCCTTCATGAGCGCCATGGCGCGGCTGTTGAGCGTCGCGGCCGGTTCGATAGCGGTCAAGATCGTCTCTCCCGGAAATGCTCCGGCGTGTTTTGCACCCCGGGCTTGCCAACACCACCTTTCTCCAGGAACAATAGGTCAACACAGGAGAATACCTATGACCAACTTGGCCGTTCTCGCCGCCGTGGTCGGCTGCGCGACGCTCGGCGCCATAACATCGGTCGCCGGGCCGACGACCCTGTCGGCGCCCGCCGAAACGGCGCCGCCCAAGAATGCCCGTTTGGATCCGAATGCCACGGTTTGCAAACACGTGGAGGTCACTGGCTCGCGGCTGCAGGGCAGCAAGGTATGCAAGACCCGCCAGGAATGGAGGGATTATGCCGAGGAAGCGCGAAGAGCCACTGAATCGCGCCAGAACCAGTCGTCACTGGTACCCGACTCGCACTGATCGTTGTCCCCAGGCGCATTGGCGCGAGAGGAGACCCAGCCCCCCCAAACCCACGCTATCCCCGGGCCAACAAAAAGGCGGCGGAGTTTTCACTCCGCCGCCTATTCTGTTTTGCCGGACCGCTTAGAAGTTGGCGGTCAGACCCACGAAGACATTCCGGCCCAGGGAGTCATAGACGCCCGGGAAGGTGTTGCCGTTGCCGTATGGAGGTCCGGCGATCGGGATGTTGATGGCGTCGACCACCGGCGGATCACGGTCGAACAGGTTGTTGACGCCGGCCCGCAGCACCAGGCCGTCCTTGACCTTCCAGTTCGCCGTCAGATCGAAGTAGCTGTAGGCCGGCAGATGGCCCTCAATCGTATCGACCGCCAGGGAATTGAGCAGCGGGTTGGTTGACAGTGCATCGAGGTTGACACCGGTGAGGTAGCGCCAGTTCAGCGAGACCTGCATGTTCCACGGCGTATTCCAGGTGGTGCGCAACTGGCTCTTGAACTTCGGCGAAACACCGGCCGAGCCAAACTGTGCGCCGCAGGTGGGGCCGTACAGACCAGCGCAGTCATAGGTGCCGCCGCCCTTGGTCGGTTGAGCCGTCTGGTGATCGGTCCAGGTGCCGACGAAGGCGAAGTTGAGCGAGCCGGCGCTGGAGCCATGCATCCAGTGGGGCAGGCCGAGGCGGTAATTGGCCGCCAGATCGATGCCGTCGGTGGCGATGAAGCCGGCATTGGCGTTGGTCTGGAAGACATAGCCTTCGCTGCTGGCGAGGCCACCCGTGCTGTCCCGATGGATCAGGGCGCAGAACGGGCTGGAGGCCGAGGCCAGGCAGGACGTCAAAATGGTCTGCGGCGCGGCGACGCCGGCCGAGATCACGTTGTTCACCTTGATATTGAAATAATCGACTGAGGCGCTGAAGCCCGGGAAAAACCGCGGCTGCAGGACCACGCCGACACTGTAGGTATTGGCGTCTTCCGGCTTGAGGCCCGTCACCGCGCCGCCGCCAAACCGTGCCGAACACTGAGCCGCCGGGCAGTTGGTGGTGGTGCCGTACTGGGCCGCCGTCATGCCGGTGTTCATGCAGGCGG
>JAYUBD010000026.1:0-2769 GCA_043740995.1 Caulobacteraceae bacterium
ACTCGTCTCTTTGTCTGGTCGTCTAAAGCGCTTCGGCGCCGGAGATGATCTCGATCAACTCCTTGGTGATCTGCGCCTGGCGGGTGCGGTTCTTGATCAGGGTGTATTTGGCGATCATCTCGCCGGCGTTACGGGTGGCGTTGTCCATGGCGGCCATCTGGGCGGCGAAGAAGCCCGCCTGATTCTCCAGCATGGCCGAGAATATCTGGGTGGTGATGTTGCGGGGCAGCAGTGTGGCGAGGATGGTCGCCTCGTCCGGCTCGTATTCGTAGGCGGCGCCTTTCAGATCGATGGCGGGCTCCGCGCCGGCGACCTGGGCTGGGATCAGCTGCTGGCGGGTCGGCACCTGACTGACCACCGAGGCGAAACGGTTGAAATACAATGTCACCACATCGACCTCACCCGCCTCGAAACGTCGGGTGACCAAGTCGGCGATTTCCTGGGCCTTGACCAGGCTTGGGGCGCCCGCCTCGATCGAAGCGATGAAACGGTCGCCATACAGCCGGCGCAGTTGGTCGCGCGCCTTGCGCCCCACCGTGAGGACCGAGATCTGCCTGCCCTGCGCGATGGACGAGGCGATGTAGTCGCGCGCCGCGCGTACGATCGAGGAATTGAAGCCGCCGGACAGCCCGCGGTCGCCGGTGGCGACGACGACCAGTTCCCGGGCCTGCGAGCCGGTGCCGGCCAGCAGACGCGGCGCCCCGTCGCCGGAGACGCCGGCGGCGAGATTAGCGATCACCGCTGCCATACGCGCGGCATAGGGCCGGGCGTTCTCGGCGGATTCACGCGCGCGGCGCAGCTTCGCCGCGGCGACCATCTGCATCGCCTTGGTAATCTTCTGGGTCGCCGAAACGCTGGCGATCCGACTCGTCAGCTCCTTGATCGTGGCCATGCCTGCGGAGGGCTCCTTGAAGCTCTTTGGGGACTAGGCGAACGTTTTGGCGAAGGCGTCGAGCAGGCTCTTCAACTGACCCTCAAGATCCGGCGTCAGGGCCTTGCCCGTCCGGATGCCGTCGAGGATGGCGCTGTGCTCGCCGCGCAGCCGGGCCAGAAGCTCGGCCTGGTAGCGCTGGACCTGGGTCACCGCGATGGCGTCCAGATAACCGCGGGTCCCGGCATAGAGTACACAGACCTGTTCCTCGGCCTGGAGCGGCGCATATTGCGGTTGCTTCAGAAGTTCGGTCAGGCGCGCGCCCCGGGCCAGCAGACGCTGGGTGGAGACATCCAGGTCGGAACCGAACTTGGCGAAGGCGGCCATTTCCCGATACTGGGCCAGTTCGCCCTTGAGCGAGCCCACGGCGGTCTTCATCGCCTTGATCTGAGCGCTGGACCCCACCCGCGACACCGACAGGCCGACATTCATCGCCGGACGGATGCCCTGGTAGAACAGGTCGGTCTCCAGGAAGATCTGACCATCGGTGATCGAGATGACATTGGTCGGAATATAGGCCGACACGTCATTGGCCTGGGTCTCGATGATCGGCAGGGCCGTCAGCGAACCGGAGCCGAAGGTTTCGTTGAGCTTGGCGGCGCGTTCCAGCAGGCGGGAGTGGAGATAGAAGACGTCGCCGGGATAGGCTTCGCGCCCCGGCGGGCGGCGGAGCAGCAGGCTCATCTGTCGATAGGCGACCGCCTGTTTGGACAGGTCATCATAGATGATCAGGGCGTGCATGCCATTGTCGCGGAACCACTCGCCCATGGCGCAACCGGAAAACGGCGCGAGGAACTGCAGCGGGGCCGGCTCTGAAGCGGTGGCCGAAACGACGATGGTGTAGTCAAGAGCGCCGCGCTCCTCGAGGGTCTTGACGATCCGCGCCACGGTCGAGCGCTTCTGGCCGATCGCCACATAGATGCAATAGAGCTTGGCGCTCTCATCGCCGCTGGCGTTGACCTGCTTCTGATTGAGGATGGCGTCGATGGCCACGGCGGTTTTGCCGGTCTGGCGATCGCCGATGATTAGTTCGCGCTGGCCACGGCCGATCGGCACGAGGGAGTCGATGATCTTCAGGCCGGTCTGCACCGGCTCGTGGACCGATTTGCGCGGGATGATGCCCGGCGCCTTGACGTCCACCCGGCGCCGCTCGGCGACGTCGGTCAACGGGCCTTTTCCGTCGATCGGTTCACCCAGGGGATTGACCACCCGGCCCAGCAGACCCTTGCCCACCGGCACGTCAACGATTTCGCCCAGACGGCGGACCTCGTCGCCCTCGGAGATTTCGGCGTCGGCGCCGAAAATCACGATGCCCACATTGTCGCGTTCGAGGTTGAGCGCCATGCCTTTTACGCCGGCTGAGGGGAACTCCACCATCTCGCCGGCCTGCACTTGATCGAGGCCGAACACGCGGGCGATGCCGTCACCGACGCTGAGCACCTGACCGACGTCCGAGACGTCGGCTTCGACGCCGAAATTGGCGATCTGTGACTTGAGGATGTCCGAGATTTCGGCGGCGCGAATGTCCATTGTTGGGGTCTTAAGCTCTCTTCAGGGCAAACTTGAGGGAGTCGAGCTTCGACTTGAGCGAAGCATCATACAGGCGTGAGCCGACGCGGACCTTGAGGCCGCCAAGAATGGCGGGGTCCACGCGGGTCTCGATCTGAGGGTCTTTGCCGAGCGCCGTGCGCAGGGCCGCGGCGAGGCTGGCGGTCTGGGCGGCGGTCAGGGGGATGGCGGTCACCACCTGCGCGGACACCTCGCCACGGCGCGCGGCGGCCAGACGCCGGAAGGCGGCGACAATATCGCCGAGCGCGGCGGTCCGACGATTCGCCGCC
>JAYUBD010000027.1:0-2767 GCA_043740995.1 Caulobacteraceae bacterium
ATGCGACAGGCGTTCGGCGAGCACATCGATTTCGAAGGGTTGGATCCCGATCAAATGGGCATTGTCGGCCCGTTTTGCGATTTCGTCGCCGCCTCGAGCGCCGGCGGCTAATTTCCTGTAATCCATGACCCAGGCGACCGCGGCCCAGGCCCCTCGTCTGATTGCCCTGGATTGGGGCACATCGTCATTGCGCGGCTATCTGTTGGGCGATCACGGCCAGGTGCTTGAAGCGCGCGCCGCGCCGTGGGGCGTGATGCAACTGGCTGACCGCGATTTCGCCGGTGCGTTTCAACAGCTGGTCGGCCCCTGGCTGAGCCGGGCGCCGAACCTCCCCGCCATCGCCGCCGGAATGATCGGCGGAACGCAAGGCTGGCGGGATGTGCCCTACCGATTCGCGCCGACCGGGATCGCCGATCTGGCCGAGGGGCTTGGCGTCATCGACGGCGGGGCGGGCGCGCGGCTGCATGTCGTGCCGGGGGTGGCCGACTTCGGCGCGGCGCCGAATGTGATGCGCGGCGAAGAGACCGAAGTGATGGGCGTGCTGGGTCTGCGGCCGGATCTGGGCGGCGGGTGCCGGATCGTCTCGCCCGGCACTCATTCCAAATGGACAAGGGTCGAGGGGTCGAAGATCGGCGCCTTCACTACCTATATGACCGGCGAAGTGTTCGGCGTGATGAGCGCGCACTCGATCCTGGGCGCGCCGGCCTTGGCGGCGGTCGCGGCATTGCCGCAATCCCCTCACTGGCCGGCTTTCGAGCGCGGCGTGGCGGCGGTGCGGGCCTCGCCGGCCGGGCTGTGGCCGCTGATGTTCTCGGCGCGCGCCCTGATTCTGGCGCGGCGATTGGCGGCGGCGCACAGCCTCGATTACCTGTCGGGCCTGCTGATCGGCGAGGAATTGCGCTGTGCCGAACTGGCCGGAGATCTCGACGGCGCCGTGCCGCTGGTTGTGGTGGGGGCCGCCGGGCTGACCGCCCGCTATCTGCGCGCGCTGGCGGTGATTGACGGGCCGCCCGCCGATGTCATCGAGGCGCCGGCGATCGCCGGCCTGTGGCGAATCGCCGGGCAGGCGGGCCTGATCGAACCCTCGCCCTTTCATCAAACGGTTCAGGACGGGGTTGGGAGATGACCGGTCGGTTCGTGGGCCGGGTCTGCCTGGTGACGGGCGGCGGCTCCGGCATCGGCCGGGCGGTGTGTGAGCGATTGGCGCGCGAAGGCGGGCGTGTGGCCGTGGTCGACCGGGATGCCGAGGCCGGCGCCGCCACGCTCGGCGCGATCACCGATCAAGGCGGCGAGGCGCGGTTCTTTCTGGCGGACATCGGCGACCGGGACGCGGTCCGCCGGATCGTGGACGCCGCGGTCGCGGCCTGGGGACGGGTCGATGTGCTGGTCAACAATGCCGCGGTGATGAGCTTTGATGCGGTGCTTGATTTGGCGGAGGCGGATTGGGACCGGCTGTTGGCGGTCAATCTGACCGCGCCATTCCTGTTCTGCAAATACGCGGTGCCGCACATGCCGCCAGGGTCGGCGATCGTCAATCTGAGCTCCGTCCATGCCCACCGCACCACCGCCAATGTGGTGTCCTACGCCACATCAAAGGCCGGAGTAGAGGCGTTGACGCGCGGTCTTTGCCTGGAGTTTGCCGCGCTGGGCATCCGGGTCAATGCGGTCGCGCCAGGCGCGGTGGATACGCCCATGCTGTGGCGTAATCCAAACCTGGCCAGCGGCGCGGAAACGCTGACGGGCGAGGTCGGCCGGCCCGCCGACCTGGCGGCGGCGATAGCCTTCCTGGCCTCCGCCGACGCTCATTATGTCAATGGCGCGACCCTGGTGGTGGATGGCGGGCGGTTGGCGGCGCTGTGAGGCTCACTTCGCCACCCTGATCGCTTCGCGATCTGTCCCTCTCCATGCCTCCCTCCCCAGCTTGGTGAGGGAAAGACGGAGCGTAGCGCCGGCGAGGGTGAGGAAGTCTGAACGGCCCCAAGGCCGGACTTGCAACCCGTCTCCGGCAAGGTCACACTCGGTCTCGCGGTCTGATTCAGGCCTGATCTTTAGTGGGGGAGCCAATGTCGAATATCGCCGGCAAGGCCTATGCCATGAATGTGCTCACGCCCATGCGGCCGTGGCGCACCTGGATCCAGGTCGCCATCTTCATGTTCGCGCGCGCCACGCCCGGCCAGCTGGTGGGGCTGCTGGGGCTTAAGCTGATCCACTTCGCCCGCTGGGTGATCATCCGGCGGGATCAATGGCCGGACCTTGGGCAGGGCAAGCAGAACCTCGGGAACGACTACATGCTGTTCCTGTCGAATTTCAACGGCACATGGGATCAGTATATCGACGCCTTCGCCGATGGCATCCCCGGCGGCCTGGATTTCTTCTGGTACGCCAGCACCAAATACCCGCATTCGATCCCGATCTCGACCTTCAAGGACTATATCGGGGTCAACCAAGTCTACACCAACTATTACTATAACGCGACGCCGGGCGCGGCGCAGCGCGACATCAAGGCGGCGCTGCGCGTACGGGAAGGGGTGCTGGATCTGGCCGCGATTCACGCCAAGGGCGACGCGGCCGCTTTTGCCAACGCCTATCGCCAGACGCTGACCAGGCTGGCCAATTCCCTGGCCTCGCCGGGCTTCGCGCCCGTCGCGTCGATGGCGACCGAAAACGCCGACGAGGCCCGGCGGGCCTATATCGCGCGCCTGGAGAAAACAGCGGAGGTCTCGCATGCCTGATTTTGACGGCGGCCACTATTTCCTCACCGTTCTGG
>JAYUBD010000028.1:0-2765 GCA_043740995.1 Caulobacteraceae bacterium
CCGTCCAACTCGCCCTTGTTCAGGATCATCTGGCTGAAACGGGCATAATCGATCGTGGTCGAAGTCAGGCCGCCGCCGCCTGACTCCAGGGAGGGCGGCTGGGTGTAGTCTTGCAGACCGCTGCCGACCAGCGCCTTGGCCTCCTTGATCGCGCCGCCCGGTCGGTCGGTATAATAGACCGCCGCCAATCGTCCGGCCTTGCCGGCGGCCACGGAAAAAGCGGTGTCGGTCATCTTCAGCGGTCGGAAGATGCGCTCGTCCATGAACTGGCCCAGCGGCTCGCCCGAAAGCTTCTCAACGATGTAGCCCTGAATATCGACGGCGCTGGAGTAGGCCCAGTTGGTCCCTGGTTGGAACTTCAGCGGAATTTTCGCGGTGCGGTCGATCATCTCCTTCAGACCATGGGCGCCCAGGACGTGCGTCTCGCGATACAGCTTGTCGACCGGGTGGGTGTCGCCCAGACCATAGCCGAAGCCGGCCGTGTGGCTCATGATCTCGCGCATTGTAGGCGGTCGCGTCATCGCCTCCACGGTCATCGTGCCATCGGCGCCGACGCCGCTCATCACCTTGAGGTCCTTGAACTCGGGCACATACCGGGTGACCGGATCGTCCAGCCGCCAACGACCCTCCTCGAACAGGATCATCATGGCGACGCCGGTGAGCGGCTTGGTCATCGAATAGATGCGGAAAATGGCGTCCCGCGCCATCGGCTGGCCGCCGGCCAGGCTCGCCTTGCCATAGGTATTGAACTCGACCACCTTGCCGTGGCGGGCGAGCAGGGTCGTCATCCCCGCGACCCGGCCCTCGGCGACCACCTGCGCCATATAGGCGTCGAGGCGTTTCAGCCGAACGGAGTCGAAGCCCACGGACTCGGGGCTCGCGGCGGGCGCGAGGCTCGCGGCGGCGGAGCTGTTCGCCGGTGTCCCGGCCCAGGCGACCGGCGCGGCGGCGAGGGCGAGCGCGGCAAGGGCCGCGGCGAAATGGTGGTCGCGTTTCATGGAGTCCCCGATTTTGTTTCGGCCAGATAAGGCCGGCGGCGCAACAGGGCAAGCGGACAAAGGCCGCCTCGGGTGATCACCCCGGACCGCCAACTCGCCGTGGCGCGCTTGCCCCTCGCGGCGGCTCACCCCACCAGCCGTGCGGCGCCAAGCGCTTCACGCCAATGCCGCCCGCGATCCTTCAAGCGGTCGCTGAAGCCCGCCGCCGTCGAGCCCTCCTCAGACAGTTCCTCCAAAACCTCGTAACTGAAATTTGCCTCGCCATGCGCGTTCCAGGCGGCCTGCACCGCCTTGTTCGGATGACCGCCCTGGCGGAGCGCGAACCAGACGCCGTTGCGCTGACTCTCGAGGTTGCGCGTGGTGGACACCCAGAGCTCGCCGCTGGCCAGGCAGCGGACGGCGAACACGCCTTGCCGGCGGTCGCGCCCGGCCCAGGCGCGGGTGATCTCTTTCTTGCGAGACCGCTCCAAGCCTCAGCCGCCGATCCGCACCGGCAGGGTCTCATAGCCTTTGACGAAGCTGGAGCGCACCCGCACCGGCTCGCCGACCACCTCGACCTTGTCCCACCGCTTGAGGATCTCCTCCCAAACCACCCGCAGCTGCATCTCCGCGAGGCGGTTGCCGACGCAGCGGTGGATGCCGAAGCCGAACGACAGGTGTTGCCGGGGGCGTTCTCGATCGATGATGAACGCGTTGGGGTTTTCGATCGCCCGCTCGTCGCGATTGCCGGAAACATACCACATCACCACCTTGTCGCCGGCCCGGATGGTCTGGCCGCCCAGCTCATAGTCGGCCAGGGCCGTCCGCCGCATATGCGCCAACGGCGTCTGATAGCGGATGATCTCCGGCACCATGCCGACGATCAGGCCCGGATTGTCGCGCAGCTTTTGATACTGGTCAGGGTTCTGGTTCAACGCCAGCAAGCCGCCGCTGATCGAGTTGCGCGTGGTGTCATTGCCGCCGATGATCAGCAGCAACAGATTCCCCAGATACTCGTCGGGGGTCATGTCGCGGGTAGACTCGCCATGCGCCAGCATGGAGACCAGATCACCGCGCGGCGCGGCATTCACCCGCTCGTTCCAGAGACCAAGAAAACAATCCAGGCATTGCTTCAGCTCGGCCTGACGCGCGTCTTCGGTCTCCACCAGCGCGCCGGGCATCGGCATCGTGGTGGCCACATCCGACCAGTGGGTCAGCTTGCGGCGATCCTCGAACGGAAAATCGAACAGGGTGGCCAGCATCTGGGTGGTCAATTCGATGGAAACCCGGTCCACCCAGTCAAAGGTCTCGCCGATCGGCAAGGCGTCGAGGATCTTGCCCGCGCGCTCACGGATGATCGGCTCCATGGCGTTCAGATTGTGCGGCGAGACAATCGGGGTGACCACCTTGCGCTGGGCGTCATGCCGGGGCGGATCCATCGAAATGAAGCTCGGGCGCCGAAGATCCGGCCGGGCGTCGCGGATGGTAATGCCGCCCAACGCCGCTTCCGAGGAAAACACCCCGTGATTGGTGTCCACCGTCATGATGTCATTGTAGCGGGTCACCGACCAATAGGGGCCAAACTCGCTGTCGGCGCAGAAATGCACCGGAGCCTCGGCCCGCAGCCGCTCGAACCACGGCCAGTGGCTATCGGTGCGAAACAATTCGGGATCGCCGACATGAAATTCGGCAAGCGGCGTGGAATAGGCCTGGTCGCGAGCGTCGCGCCCGATCGTCACCGAACCATCGGCCATGCTCAGCGTCCCTGTCCATTTATCGCCGCGCGGA
>JAYUBD010000029.1:0-2756 GCA_043740995.1 Caulobacteraceae bacterium
TCAGCAGCGGCCATCTGGCGCGCTCCTACCAACTACGGGCGAGCGCAAACGGAAACATATTGTTGTTGCCGGGACAAGCGCCTAATCTGCGCTCGGTGGAATTCAGCTAGCTGGTTCTTGCTCGGCGTCGTCCCTGCGGTGCCGTAGATGGGGCCGGCCCTGGATCGGGAATGCGAGGGACCTGCGGCAAGCGCTGGAAGGTCACGATGGTGCCACCATGCTTGGAAACCTGGATCGCGCATGGGTCCGAAACGATTTCCCAAGGATGGCAGGCCAAGGCCTCGGCGAGGCGCGTCAGCCACTCTACCGTCAGGTGCCGCTTGCCCAATTCGAGGTGACTAACCTGCTGGCTGGACGTTCCAATTCGCTGAGCTAGGGCCACAAGTGAGAGGCCCCGCGCCTCTCGCAGCTCTTTCAACCGGTTCGAAATTTGCGCTTCCAAAAGGGCCTAGGCCGCCAAATAGGTGTTGAGCGCTTGAAAGCTAGGATAGCAGCCAAGCAATAGAGCGGCATCTTTTCGCCGCTTTTTCAGATCCTTAGTGATTTCCCCGCCCCTCGTTCGATCAAATCGAAGCAGCCGAGTTTCGGCGAGCTAGGCGCGTTTTTCTATCAATTTTGTGGAGCGACGTTGCCTGCTGACTGCGTGCACCGCCACCTTCGACGAAGCGGGACATCTCATCACCCCCAACGCTGCTGCATCAGGAGTCTACGGTGCTTCGCGTTTTGACACAGCCTCGACCCGAAGCGGACGTTCCGCGAGTCCGACCACGATGTGGTCAAGCCCTATCGCACGCTCATGAGGTTGGAATAGATCAGTTCGTAGGCATCGGGGCCGACAAACACCTCGCCACGGAAAGGCCTGTCCATCTCCGCCACGACAAAGATAACTATTCCGAGGAACATCGAGAGGATCGCGGTCAAGATGCCATGGATGTGGATCTGCATGTCCAGCATCCAGATGATGGAGATGTTGAGCAGGGCGCCGATGCCTAGAACCCACCAAAGCAGGATGGGTGTGCCCGCGGTCACTCGATCCAGACGACTGGCGCGAGACTCAACCAGCTTCTCGGTCTGTCCGAGGGCCAGGACAAGGGATACCTCTTCCGCCTTGCCCTGCGGGTGCACATCCTTGATGTCGGATTGAAAAACGGCCAGGCGCTGGGTGCCGATGCTGGGCACCTTGCCAGCGCCCTGGGTCGGCCAATCCCGATCGATCGTCGCCTTGGCATAGTCGCGAAGATCGGAGAGCAGCTTCGCCCGGTAGGGATCGGGCAAGGCGCTGGTGTCGCTGTACAGCGCCGCCAGGCTGGAGGCCTCGCGTTCCACGATATCGGAGGTCGCCGAGTAGTTGGCGTAGACGCCGACCGCCACCAGCCCGAGCAGGATTCCGTAGAAGACCGAGAAGCTGGCGATGTTGAGGGAGACCATCTCATTGGTCTTGTCGTTTCGATGGATCAGGTGGTGGAACCAGGGCCGCAGAGCGAACATGCCGCCCAGGCCAATTCCTACCGAAAGTGCGGCGAACATGACGCCGGCTGCCCATGTGGGAAGGTCATACAGCCAGAAAAACATCCACGCCCCCAAACCCCATTGCCGCGCCCGCTCGCCCTTCTCAGGCGGCAGACGGCGGCGGCAGTCGCCGCCGATTGTATCGTCGCCCGGGCATCACCGCGCCGGTCAGCCCAAGACCAAGGACGAGGAATAGCCAGGTCGCCGGCTCCGGGACCGCGCTGATAGCGCGTGGCGCCGGCGGGCCGGACGAACCGCCGTCTTGCTGAGGCGGTCCGGCAAACGGGATTGAGGGCGGCGGTGCGGGATCCGGAAACAGCGGCGGAATCGGCGGCAGGACTACGGGCGGGCCTGAGATCAGCGGATCCACGGTCGGCGGCGGACCCGGCCCCCCTGGCGGCGCAGGAGGCGCGACGAACCCCGCGCCCCCGAAAGACGGCGCCCCCGACGGCGGCGGCGCGGCCGACGGAGGCGTGTCCGGAACCTGCGATACGTCAGGCGGCCCGTTCTGAACGATGTCCGACGCGGACGCCGCGCCCTGTCCCGGCGCCAGATCACCGAGGCCGCCGCCAAACCCGCCGTCGCCGAAGCTCGAGGCCAAAAACTGGCTGGTCATGGGGCCACCCGAGGCGGGATCCGCGTCCGACTGCCCTTGCGGCCCAAGGCCCTTCCCCGCCGGCAGCAGCTTGAGGTCCGACAGCAGCATGAACGCCAACGGCGTCGTCTCATCTCCGCCTGTCAGTTGTGAGGTGAGCTCCACGGGAACGCTGTGATGCGCGGGGCCACCCTGACTGGCCCCTTGGAAATAGTGATGGCGAACACTCAGCGAGCCGACTGCGGCGCTGCCCATGACGCCAACTACGCCAGCGACCGTCGCGAGTGCCATGATGGCGTTGAGCCGCATCGCAAGTATCGTGGCTCCATTTGCCGACCGAGTTTTGGAGGGATCGCCGAGACAGCCCCCGCCGCACGAAACATGTCGTTAGCAAATAAGGCCTGAATTAGCTAATGCCGAAGTTCAGACTGCCTTAATTATAGTGACCAATGCACGGTCGGAGGGCAGTTTGCCGGTGAAAATGCCACCCGGAAGCAAAGAACCACCGCTTCTAAACGCAGGCGTCACGCCGATCTGGTCGCGCCCGCTTTTCGAAATGAAGTCTCCATTCCAATATTCTGCCGGCCGTCCCTCCACCCGGTGGGCGGGGGTTCCACCTTGCTGCACCGTTGGGGGAGGAAGGATCGACCGG
>JAYUBD010000030.1:0-2746 GCA_043740995.1 Caulobacteraceae bacterium
GTCGCCAGCAGGAAGGCGGTCTCGGCCTGATTATTCTCGGCCGCCAATGACTGCATCCAGACGTCGTCCGGCCAGGCGGCGAACGGTTCGACAACGCAGGCCTGATTGCCCTTGAATGGCTGGGTCGCAAAGGCATCGACGGTCCACTGGCGCATGGGAGCTCCTTAAAATGCGAGGCGAGACCGGCCTATATCAGCCACAGACCGGTGGGGAAGCAGTGACGCTCACGCCACCTCGATCTCCGGCCACCGCGCCCGGGCGTTGGCAAGCGCGTGAGCGAAACCCATCGACGCCCGCAACGGATTGGGGGCAATCCGCATCGCGAATAGATCCTCCAGGCCGAACGGGGCCAATATGGTGAGCCCGTCATCCGCCTCAAGCCGCACGGCGACCGCGAAGGCTGGGGCGACGAACCGCACGAGCGCCTCGGCGGATTCGCTCAGCGGCGTATAGGCTTCCCCGAAATGAGCCTCGAACCACAGATGCACCCGGGCCTGGTTGCGCACCTCGACCTGTTCGCGCAGAGGCGCCCCGAAGGCAGCGGCGACGCGACGGATGACCCGATCCTCGGCGTCGTAGGAAAGATCGGACGCATCGAAATAGGCCAGGTCGTAGTCCTTGATCCCGTATTCAGGCGCGCGACCGGTCAGGTGGTTCCAAACCGGCTGGTAGACCGCGCCGGAAAACACCATCCAGTCCGTGAGCGCCAGATCGCGCGCCACGCGGAGCACCTGCATCAGCGCCGGCGCGCCGCGCAGGATGGCGCACAACCGGGTCTCCAACACACTCATCGCGGGCGCATCGGCCAGGCATGGTCGAGGGGTCCATGCCCGGCGCCGAGACCCGGCGCCCGGCGAATCGCCTCGGACGTATAGCCCCATGCCCGGGCGACCGCCGCTTCCAACCCCAGACCCTGGGCCAGACCCGCCGCGCAGGCCGAGGCCAGGGTGCATCCCGTGCCGTGCGTATGGCGGGTCCGCAGGCGCGTTCCTGCGAATGTGGTCTCACCGGCGGCGCTCATCAGCACATCGACCACCTCGTCGCCCGGGATGTGCCCGCCTTTCATCAACACCGCCCGGGCCCCCAGGCGCAGCAGGGCGTCGCCCGCCCGGCGCAGATCGTCAGTGGTTGCGACCGCCAGGCCGGTGAGCGCGGCAGCTTCGGGCGCATTGGGAGTCAGCAGGGCGGCGCACGGAACCAGAAGCGTCCGCAGCGCGCCCATCCCCAAGGCGTCGAGCAGCGGCGCCCCCCCCTTGGCAATCATCACTGGATCAATCACCGTCGGCGTGGCGCCGACGCTGTCCAGAAGGCGGGCGACCGTCTCCACCATCCAGACATCGCCCAGCATGCCGGTCTTGATGGCGTCGGCGCCGATATCGTCAAGCACAGCTCTCGCCTGCGCTTCGACGAGACCGGCGGCCAACGGATGCACCGCCTGCACGCCCAGGGTGTTTTGTACGGTGATCGCGGTGATCGCCGTGGCGGCATAGCCGCCCAGGGCGGTGATCGTCTTGATGTCAGCCTGCACGCCGGCCCCGCCGCCGCTGTCCGAGCCGGCGATGACCAGGACCCTGCCGCGCGGCCCGGTCATCGTCAGGTCGCCGCGTCGATGGCCGCGCTCATGGCTAAGGCCTGGATGGTTTCGCGCACGTCATGCACCCGCACCATGGCCACGCCCCGGCGCGCGCCGGCCATGGCCAGGGCCAGGGAGGCCCCCAAGCGGTCCAGCGGATTGGTGGCGGTCGGATCGACGGCGCGGATAAAGCTTTTGCGGCTGGCCCCCAGCAACACCGGAAATCCCAGGGCCACGAGCCTGTCCAGCGCGCCGATCAGCGCCAGATTGTGGGCCGGCGTCTTACCAAAGCCGATGCCCGGATCGAGCCAGATGTCCTGTCTTGCAATGCCCGCCACCTGAGCCGTCACAGCGCGCGCGCCAAGCCAGGCCGTAACCTCGCCGGCGACGGCGTCATAGCGGGGATCATCCTGCATCGTCCCTGGCTCGCCACGCATATGCATCAGCACCACCGCGCAGCCCAGCGCCGCGCACGTCTCCAGACTGTCGGGCGAGGCGCTAAGGGCGCTGACATCGTTCCACATCTGGGCGCCGGCGCCCATGGCTGCCTGGGCGACCCCCGGCTTCACGGTGTCGATGGAGATGGGGATACCGCTGTCGGCGCGGATCGCCTCAATCAGGGGGATGACCCGATCCAATTCTTCAGCCAGTCCCACCGGCGCGGCCCCTGGCCGGGTGGATTCGCCGCCGACGTCCAACCAGTCCGCCCCCTCGGCGATCAGACGACGCGCATGGGTGAGCGCGGCCGCAGGGTCACGCCCTCCATCCGAGAAGCTGTCTGGCGTGGCGTTAACGATGCCCATGACCAGCGGGCGCGTCCCGCCCTCCCCATTCTGGGGAGGGCGGGACGGCGAAGCCGCCAGGACGTCAAATGGCAAGGCTTCGGGGTTGCGTCCCCAGGAGCCCCACCCCGGACTTCGTCTCGACCCTCGCCAAAATCGGGAGGGAGGAGGATGGTCACTCACGCCAGACCCGGGTCCGGACGCGGCGCCAGGGGTACCGACACGCGGGTGGGCGGCGGGAGTTTGGCCTCCAGATCGTCGCGGTTGGGTTTTACACCCTTGACGACATTGATAATCTCATCGCCCGACAGAGTTTCGTATTCCAACAGAGCTTTGGCCACGGTGTGCAGATCCTCAAGGCGCTCGGTCAGAATTCGCTTGGCCTCGTCAT
>JAYUBD010000031.1:0-2741 GCA_043740995.1 Caulobacteraceae bacterium
CAAGTCCGGCGCGTCGATCCTGGCCAGCGGACGCATCTCGAAATCAGCGGTGCGCAGGATCAGGTCGCCGGACAGGTCGGGGTCGGGAACCAGCATCTCACCAGGCTCCCAGACGCAACAGGGCCATCAGCCGGGCGCGGGTGTCGCCGTCGGCCATCCCATCGATCCGCGACTGCAGCCAATGCCGCTGGAAGGCGGTGACGACCGTGGCGGTCGCCTGATCATAGACGCCGCCGGCGGCCAGCTCATAGCCCAGACGGATCAGGCCGTTTTGCAGAAGGCGTACGCCCGGACCATCGTCCCCCGGGCTGAGCGGCGTGCCCGGCGCGGGCGCGGGTTCGACCCACAGGCCATGTCCAGCCTCGGCCAGCCCGCGCCAGGGAAACAGCTCGCCGGGATCCTCCTTGCGGGCCGGCGCCACGTCGGCATGGCCGAGGATATCGGCGTCGAGGATGGTCCAACGCGAGCGGATATCGCTGAGCAGGGTGGTCAGGGCGGCGATCTGCACCGGGGGAAAGGCGCGATAGCCATTGGCGTGACCGGGATTGACCAGCTCGATGCCGATCGACCGACCGTTGATATCAGTCCCGCCCCGCCAGGAGGACAGGCCGGCATGCCAGGCCCGGCGCGCCTCCGGCACCAGGGCGAACAACCGGCCATCCTCCTCCACCAGATAGTGGGCCGAGACCTTGGCCTCGGGATCGCGCAGCCGCGACAGGGCCGCCTCGCCCGTCGGCATGCCGGTATAGTGCAGAATGATCATGTCCGGCGGCGCGAGCCGGCGATCGAAATTCGGCGACGGCGCGTCGATCAGGCTCATTGCGCGCGGTTCCGCAGCAGCAGCAACAGCGGCATCACCTGATTGCGCCGCAGCGCGATGATCAGCACGCCGGCCAGGGCCACCACCGTGCCGATCGCCATGCGCGGACCAAAGGCGTCATGGGTCAGCAGCACCCCCAGGCCGATGGTGGCCAGCGGCGTCATCAGGGTGAGCGGCTGCAAGAGGTTGACCTCATATTTCTGGATCAGCCCGAAATAGGCGGTATGGCCGATCACCGACACCACCAGCCCCGAAAACAGCACCGCCGCCGCGAACGGCGCGAAATGGGCCTGAACGAGGGCGACCTGGCCATGCTCGGTCACGGCGCTGATCGCCGCCAGGGGCCATAGCGAGGCGAAGCCGACCCAGGCCTGGAACTGCAGCGGCCGCACCCCCTCGAACTGTTTCATCATCACCGCGCCCAGCGATCCGGTCACCGCGGAGGCGGCGATGAACAGCATGCCGAGGCTGGGGGTCAGCCCCCGCGGGTCGAGCATCACGATCAGCACGCCCGCCAGGGCCAGGGCGATGCCCACGCCGCGCCGCCAATGGATGCGTTCGCCGAGCATGGTCATCGACAGCACCGTGGAGATCGGCACGCCCAGTTGCACGATCACCGCCATGGCCGACGGCGTGGTGGTTTGCAGGCCGATAAAGGTCAGGGCGAACGTTCCGCCGCCCATCAACAGGCCGACGACGATCATCCGCCACAACGGCCGGGGCGCTGGAAACAGCCAGGGCGCGGTCGCCAGCACCACCACGGCGAACCGCACCGCCGCATAGAAGATCGGTGGCGCGCCAAGCTGCGAGATCACCATCTTGGAGACCACGCTGTTGCCCGCCCACACCATACAGACGCCGATCAGGATGGCGAGATCGCGAAGGGTCATGGATGCGGCTTAAGGGTGAGGTCGGGCGGGGCGCTGCGCCGCGCCTCCGCGTCAGGCCGCCTGACCGAACGACAAGACCTCATAGCGGCGCAGATGATGGTCCACCGATCCGAATTCGCCCTCGATCAGAGTGGCGCGTTTGAAATAGTGGCCGATGGCCATTTCGTCGGTCATGCCCATGCCGCCGTGCAGCTGGATGGCGTTCTGGCCGACGAACTTGCAGGCCCGGCCGATCTGAACCTTGGCCGCCGAGATCGCCTTGGCGCGTTCCGGGGCCGGCTCGCCCAGGCGAATATGCGCCATATAGGTCATCGAGATCGCCTGTTCGAGCTGGATGAACATGTCGACCATGCGATGCTGCAGCACCTGGAACGAGGCGATCGGCGCGCCGAACTGTTTGCGCTCGCGCGTATAGGCCAGGGTGTTTTCGTGCAGCTTGCGCAGCACGCCGCAGGCCTCGGCGCAGGTCGCGGCGATCGCTTCGTCCACCACCTGTTCGACCAGGGGCAGGGCCGCACCCTCGGGGCCGATCAGCGCCTCGGCGCCCAATGACACGTTCTCGAACATCACCTCCGAGGCGCGCCGTCCATCGACGGTGGGATAGTCGCGCGTGGTGATCCCCTTGGCGTGCTTGTCGACCAGGAACACCGAGACGCCGCCGGCATCGCGCTGCGCGCCGCCGGTGCGCGCGGTGACGATCAGGTGGCTGGCCCACGGGGCGCCGATCACCACCGCCTTGTGGCCATTGAGCAGATAGCCGGCGCCGTCCTGGCGCGCCGTGGTTTTCAGGTCGTTGAGGGTGTAGCGCCCCTGCGGCTCGGCATAGGCGAAGGCCAGGGTGGCGTCGCCGGCGATGATCTTGCCGATCATCTCATCGGCCCCGGCCGGCGCGGCGTGCTTGAGGAAGCCGCCGCCGATCACCACCGTGCCCAGATAGGGCTCGACCACCAGCGCCTTGCCGAATTCCTCCATCACCACCATCACGTCGGTGGCGTCGCCGCCCAGGCCGCCCTGGTCCTCGGAGAACGAGG
>JAYUBD010000032.1:0-8999 GCA_043740995.1 Caulobacteraceae bacterium
GATCGCCGGAGGCCCGACCATGCAGGTGCTTAGTCGCCCGCCGTCCGGATGCCCGGCGCTGGTGCTGAACGCCGACTTCCGGCCGCTCAGCTACTACCCGCTCTCCCTCTGGCCTTGGCAGGACGTCATCAAGGCGGTGTTCCTGGACCGCGTCGATGTGGTCTCGACCTACGATCAGGTCGTCCATTCGCCGTCGTTCGAGATGCCGCTGCCCAGCGTGGTCTCGCTCAAGCGCTATGTGACCCAGGATCGGCCGCCAGCCTTCACCCGGTTCAATCTGTTCCTGCGCGACGCCTTCGTCTGTCAGTACTGCCACGCGGGCGAGGATCTGACCTTCGACCACGTGATCCCGCGCTCTCGCGGCGGTCGTACCACCTGGGAAAACATCGTCACCGCCTGCGCCCGCTGCAACCTGATCAAGGGCGGCCGCACGCCGCGCGAGGCCAGCATGCATCCGCTGCACGCCCCGCACCGCCCCTCGGCCTTCGAGCTGCAACAGCACGGCCGCCGCTTCCCACCGCACCACCTGCACGAGAGCTGGCTCGACTACCTATACTGGGACATCGAACTGGAGGCTTAGGGCGCTACCGCTGCTTCTGTATGTGCGGTGATAACGGTTTTTACTAGACATTTGTCGCCACATGGCGACGCTAACAGCTTCCAATGTGCGGTCCGACGTGGTGACCGCGTGATGACCAGGAAGCTGTCGCCATGGCTGATCCCCACAATGCTGAGCGCCTCACAAAGAGGACGGTTGACGCGGCGCTACCCGCCGCTGGCCGTTATTTCGTGTGGGATCGGGACCTGAAGGGTTTCGGCCTTCGTGTGGAGCCGAGCGGCGTGAAGACCTTCGTCGTGCGCTACCGCGTCGGCGGTGGACGGCGTGGGACGCTCCGCCAATTCAAGATCGGCCGGTTCGGGAAGCTGTCGCCGGACAAGGCTCGTGAGGCTGCCGAGAAGGCGTTGGCCGAGGCTGAACTGGGCAGGGACCCCCAAGCCGTCCGCATTGCCGGCCGCGAGGCCCTGACGATCACCGAGCTGTGTGATCTCTATCTCAAGGAGGGTGTGACCTCGAAAAAGGACAGCACCCTCAAGCTGGATAAGATCCGCATCGCGCGGCACATCAAGCCACTGATCGGAACACGCCGGATCACCGAGCTATCGGTCACCGACGTTGAGCGCATGTGCCAGGACATTGCCGCCGGGCGCGTTCGCAATGAGAATTCGCCGCATACGCGGGGTGGTCCCGGCGCTGCGAGCCGGACGGTGGGATTGCTCGGTGGGATCTTCGGCTTTGCGCTCCGCAGGGGGCTATGCACGAAGAACCCTGCGAAGGGCGTGAGGCGACCGGCAGACGTTCGTCGCGACAGGCCCCTCTCCATTGAGGACCTCCAGCGCCTCGGGGAGGCGCTTGCGGGCGCCGAGGCTGCCGGTGTCCACGCACACCACGTCTCGATCCTGCATCTTCTTCTGCTGACCGGCGCGCGGAAGAACGAGATCGCTCGCCTCCGGTGGTCGGAATTCGACCCAGATGGCAAACGGCTGAACCTGGAGGACAGCAAGACTGGCAAGCGTTCCATCGTCCTCGGTGACGCTGCGCTCAAGATCATGCAGGTGCAGACGCGGTCAGCGTCGCCGTTCGTCTTCCCCGATCCCAAGCACACCGACGAGCCGGTCCGTGGCTTGGACTGGGCATGGGTCGGAATCCGCAAGCGAGCCGGCCTCGCGGATCTCAGGATCCACGATCTCCGTCACGCTTTCGCCAGCGTCGCCGCATCCCAAGGGATCGCGCTTCACACGATCGGTGGTCTTTTGGGGCACGCTCACCACGCCTCGACCAGCCGATATGCGCACCTGAGGGATGACCCGCTACGTGCTGCGGCCAACGACATCGCCGCACCGATCGCCGCGGCGCTCGACCTCGCCCAGGCCGAGCTGAACCGGCTCAAGGCGGCCAACGATTGAGCGTGTCAGCAGACATCTGCCTGACGGAGGCGGCGAACTGGCTCGCGTTTGGCGAATGGGGGCACGACGCCCTTCGTTATTCCGAGCTGGAAGCGTGGGAGCACGATGACCCGCAGGCGGAGGAAATTTTCGGATCCCGCCAAGCGGCACTTTATGCTTCCAGGCGAGGGCGCGACCTCTTTGAGGCCATGTCCAGGAGCGACAAGCCCTTTGGCCGGTATCACCCTCTCAGTTGGGAAGTCGCCAACCAGATGGTTGCGGCGTCGGGCCTTTCGCCGGCCGATCTATGTCTGGCTCTTGATGCCCACTACGGGCCTCGGCGCACGGCGCTGGCCGAGCGCCACGCCATCCTGAAGAGGAAGGGTTTCGACCGCATTTTCGGTTGGGCGACCGTCCGCCGGCTTACCATCTACGGCGCGTCTGAGGATGGCTCCCTGACGCCCCTCGCACCGGCTGCGTTTGGCGAACACATCTCGATAGCGCCCGCCTCCCCGCAGCTCATCACCGAACGCTTCGCGACCCTGCGATCCTGGCCAAGGCCTCGCGTGCTGACCGACGAGATCCGCGAATGTGCTCGGCAGGACGGTGTGCAACCGCAGGAACCAAACGATACGCCAATCGCGAAGACGCCGAACCCCAAACTGCTTCAAGCGTGGCAAAGGCAGTTCTGCAACGAACGTGGCTTCGCGCCCGCACGCGACGAGATCAGGCCCTTTGCTGACCGGATGGGGTGGTCCGCGGACGAAACCGACAAGTTGGCGCGAGAACTGGCCGAAAAAGATGGCTTCGCTCGGCGAGGCCGCGGCCGGCCATCCGCGCGTTAAATCGCCGGCGAAATAAAACGCCATTTTCCGTCGCGGTTTTTCAGGCGCCAGTGAATCCATCGGCGACACGGCGGCGCCCATCTGTCCGCCGAGAGACCCCGACGATGAACGAACAACCTGATCTGCAACGCGACCGCTACGTATCCGATGTCGCAGCGTCCGATATCCTCGGTCTTTCCCGAAGCTACCTGCGGCAGTGCCGTGTGAGTGGCCGCGGACCGACCTTTTCGAAGTTCGGCGCCCGCGCGATCCGATACCGCGTCGGCGACCTGCTTGATTGGGCCGGCGCTAAGTCCCTGACCTCTACTTCGGAGGCCACGGCCTGACTGGACAGGCGAACGGCTCTCGCTTCGATCAATGGTGCTCTGAGCCGTTCGCCCCGCCTCGTTAAGGCGGTCTTCTCACGATCTTGTCCCGCCGACCACGACGGCAATCGTGGTGATGAACGATCGTCCAAGCTACCTAACAGCATAGCAGAATGAGCTGTCATCGGGCGAACTTTGCCCTCAGTCAAAATGAGGGACTTCCGAGCCCCCGACTGCGCCAACGCGCTGAGGGACAACCACCCCACTGACCCCCTTATTGCATGTGCCCGGCTCTCCGGGTGGGGAGCGCCTGGCCCCGCGTTAGTGGGCAGGGTGGCTATACGATGACGTGAGAGTTGGCCTCCAACCGCGTCCTTCCTGTTTCACGGGAGGGGAGGATCGCGGAAAGCGGACTATGGCCCATCGGCCTCCATATCGTCCAAGTTGCGCAGCACCCGCACCGCCACTACGGTCCACCCTGATCCAGGGGGCGTTGTGTGAGTTCGCTAAAAGGCCAATTGGCGACCCCTAACGAGGGTGCCTTCGTCAAGGTCCGTGGCCGCCCCTGGCTTGTGGATAGCGCCAACGCCGCCGACTCCTCTTTCCCGACCCTTTCTCTCTCCAGCATCGCGGATGACGCGCCGGGAGAGACACTGGAAGTCATCTGGGATGCCGAGGTTGGCGCCTCGATCATCGATGACAGCGGGTGGGAGACCGTCGGCCTGTCGGCGCCTGACAGCGCGGAGGTGCTGGCCGCCCACGTGCGGGCGCTTCGGTGGAAGTCGGCCACGGCCGCCGATCGCGATCTCCTCCAGGCGCCCTTCCGGGCTGGCATCCGGCTCGACGCCTATCAGCTCCTGCCCTTGCGCAAGGCGCTGCGCCTGCCGCGGGTGAACCTGCTGATCGCCGACGACGTGGGTCTCGGAAAGACCATCGAGGCGGGCCTCGTAGCCCGAGAGCTGCTGCTTCGGCGCCGTGCCGATTTCATCGTCATCGCCGCCCCGCCGTCGATGACCATCCAATGGAAGGATGAGCTGGAGTCGAAGTTCGGGCTCGCCTTCGACATTATCGACCGCGACCGCGTGGCCGAGATGCGCCGGCAGCGTGGATTCAACGTGCCCATCTGGGCGACGGGCTCGCGGTTCATCATCTCGCACCGGCTGCTGACGGATGAGACCTACGCGGCCGGCCTCCGCGACATGCTGGGTGAGTTCCGGGCGCGCGCCCTGTTCATCCTTGATGAGGCCCACCACGCCGCGCCGTCGGCCGGCGTCCGCTACGCGGTATCGAGCCAGCTCACCCGCGCCGTCCGCGAGCTGGCGGAGCGCTTCGAGCACCGGCTGTTCCTGACCGCGACCCCGCACAATGGCCACTCGAACAGCTTCTCGGCTCTGCTAGAGATGTTGGATCCCCAGCGCTTCACGCGCGGCGTCCCGGTCCGCCCGAAAGATCTCGAACCTGTCATGGTCCGGCGTCTGAAGTCCGATCTCCGGCGCCTGGACGAGCGGGCGTTCCCGAAGCGCGTGGTCGAGCCCATCACGCTGGACGGTCTCCCCGATGACGCTCCCGAGCTGGTCCTGGCTGAGCGCCTCGCAGCCTATGGCGAGCTGCGCGATGCGCGGATCGGCGGGTTGCCGGGTCGCAAGGCGGCAATGGCGAAGCTGGCCTTCGTTGGGCTCCAGCAACGACTGCTGTCGTCGGTGGCGGCATTCGCCCGGACCCTTAGAGCCCATCGCCGGTCGCTCCAGAAAGCCCTCGACGGCGAAATCCAGGAAGAGGCCGACCTGGCTGCCGATGCGTTCGTCGTGTCGCCCAACGCCGACGACGCTGCGGATCAGGAGACGGACGACACCACCGCCGACACCGAGGAAGATGCGCTCGCGGAGGCGGCATCGGCGGTAGGCCTGTCCGGCGCCGCGCAGCCGGTTCTTCGGACGGAAATGGTGGCCGTGGACGAAATGCTGGCGCTGGCCGAGCGCGCGGCCGGCCGATCCGACGCGCGAGTTGACTGGCTGGTTCGCTGGATCCGATCAAACATGATCGACGGTTCCGGCTGGAATGAGCGCCGGCTGATCCTTTTCACGGAATACGAGGACACCCGCCGCTGGCTCGAGCGTCGGCTCCGCGAGGCGTTCGCCGAAACCGCCCGCGCCGACGATCGCATCGGCGTCTTCACGGGTGCGACGACCTCTGACCGCCGGGAGGAGGTGAAGCGCGCGTTCAACGCCGATCCCGCCGAGGAACCGCTCAGGATTCTGATCTGCACCGACGCGGCGCGCGAAGGCATCAATCTGCAATCGCGCTGCTACGACCTCATCCACATTGACCTGCCGTGGAACCCCGCCCGCCTGGAACAGCGCAACGGCCGGATCGACCGAAAGCTTCAGCCGTCGCCCGAAGTGTTTTGCCGCTACTTCAGATATCTCCAGCGGGAGGCGGACATCGTTCTCGACGCCCTGGTCTGGAAGACGGAGAAGATCCGCGAGGAGCTGGGGTCCGCCGGCCAGGTCATCGAGGACCGGGTGACGCAGCGGCTCGCTATGCGCGGCATCGGACGGGGTGAGGGCGCCGCGCTCGCTCAGAAGGTCCGCGACGAGGACGATCCGGTTCTGCGCGAAATGGCGCAGGCGGAAATGGACGACGAGATGCGCGTGCGCCAGGAGCGTCTCCTGCGCGAGCAGGACGAGCTTCGCCGCGCCCTGGAACGCTCGCGCGAGCGGGTGGGAGTCGATCCGGACGATCTTCAGCGCGTTGCCGCAGCGGCCCTGTCGCGGGCGGGAATGAAGCTGTCCGACGCGCGGGCCGATCAGGTCGGCGAGATCTCGACCTTTCGCCTTGACCCTTCCGATCCGGCCTTCGCGCGGGACGCCGGCTGGGATGACGCCTTCGATGACCTCCGGGTGCGTCCTCGCAAGCGCGGCGAGCGGGTCGGAGACTGGCGCCGCGCGGCGCCCGTGCGGCGCATATCGTTCGAGCCACCGGTGATGGCCGACGGGCGGGACGCCTCCGATGTGGTCCAGGTGCACCTCGAACATCGACTGGTGCGCCGGCTGCTGTCGCGGTTCCTCAGCCAAGGCTTTCAATCGCGGCTCTCCAGGGTCTCCGTCATTCTCGGGCCGGGCGCTCAGCCGCGTATTGTCATCATGGGTCGCCTCGCCGTATTCGGCCCCAATGCGGCGCGCCTTCATGAGGAGATTTTGCCGGTCGCCGCGATTTGGACACAGGCCGGACGTGACCGCACTCACCTCCGCGCCTTAGGCGAGAGTGGCCACGAACGGACTCTCGTCCAGCTGGAAGACGCCTTGCGCCACGCTCGGGAGGCGCCGGCCTCGGTGATCGAGAACGTTCAGTCGTGGATGCGGCGGGACCTCGCCGATCTTGTCCCCGCCCTGGAAGGCATCGCCGAGGTGCGCCTCGCTGAGGTGACGAAACAGCTCGCCCAGCGCGGCGAGGATGAAGCCAAGTCGCTGGCCTCCTTGCTGGAGCAGCAGCGCAATCGCATTGCCGTAGCCGCCAGGGAGTTCAACCCCGACCAGCTCCGGCTCGATCTCGTGCCCGAAGAGCGGCGCGAGCGGGAATCTGATAAGCGGCATTGGGAGACCCGGCTCAGCCGGCTCCAAAGAGAGCTGGAGACCGAACCCCGCAGGTTGCGCGAAGCCTATGCGGTCCGCGCGCACCGCCTCGAACCGGTGGGTGTCGTTTACCTGTGGCCGGTGTCCGGATGAGTGGTGCCAACTTCGATCACGATCCGGCGCTCGAATGGTTGGACCATGTCCAGCCGGTCGGCCTCGTGGTTGCGCCCTCCGTTCTCAAGAATCTAGGCCTTGAACCGACAGCGCAGGGACCGATCCACACCGCCGAGGCGGCCGAACTGATCGATGTGGATGGCGACGGGCCTGCGATCTCGGACCCCTGGGCGTTCGTTCAGACGGTCCTGGGTTGGCGCGCGGACCAGGTGGCCGGCGCCCCAGATGGCCCGGACCTCGATCCCTGCCTGGAGGTGCATCTGCCCGAGCATGGGATAACGCTGCGGCCGACCTGGGCTGTCCGTGAATTGGGGACCGTGGGGACCGTGGCTTCGCCCTGGCAGTTGCTGGTGAGCGTAGAGCCGCCGGGCGTCAGCCTGGATGAGCGGCGCAGCCTCGACGGATGGGAGGCGAAGCCCCAACAGCGTTTCGAGCGCTTGCTGCGTGAGACCGGAGTGTTCGCGGGCTTGACCATCGCTGACGACGCCATCCGGCTGACCTACGCACCCCGTGGCGAAACCTCGGGACACATGACCTTCCCGATCCGCCCCCTGGCGGCCGTTGCCGGTCGGCCGATGCTGGGTGGTCTGAAACTCCTTCTCGGCGCCTATCGCCTCTTCAACGACGCCGACGATCGCCGCCTCCCGGCGCTGCTGGCGGAAAGCCGCGAGGCGCAGGCGGCGGTGTCCACACGGCTCTCGGAGCAGGTGCTTGGCGCCCTGTTCGAGCTGCTGCGAGGGTTCGACGCCGCCGAGCGGGACCTGATCCGGAAGCTTGCCGCCGACCAGCCAGGCCACCTCTATGAGGGGCTCCTGACCGTGCTCATGAGGCTGGTGTTCATCCTCTATGCCGAGGATCGAGACCTGCTGCCATCGCGGACCGATCTCGACGCGGTGCGGGTCTATGAGAGCAGCTATTCCGTCCGCGGACTCTACAGCCGGCTTGTCGAGGACGCGGCGCTCAACCCCGATACGATGGACGAGCGGCGGGGCGGCTGGGGTCGGCTGCTTGCGCTGTTCCGGCTGATCTACGCGGGACATCCCTCCCGCTTCGTCCAAGCGCGGCGCGGCAAACTGTTCGACCCCGACGCCTTCCCGTTCCTGGAGGGCGGCGCCACACCCGAAGAGGCTGCGCGCGTTCCCGAAGTCTCCGATGGTTGCCTGCTGCGAATCCTCGAAGGGCTAATGACCCTTGCCGTGAGGGGCGGCGGTCGCGAGCGGCTGTCCTATCGGACCCTGGATGTGGAGCAGATCGGGTCGGTCTACGAGACCGTGATGGGCTTCGAGGCCGCGCTTGCGAGCGGGCGATCACTAGCGATCAAGGCCGGCAAGAACAACCGGATCCCCGTGTTCGTGGACCTGGATGCGCTTGCAGTCCTAAAGGGCAAGGCGCGGATCAAGCATCTGAAGGACGAAGTGGGGCGGACGCTGACGGCGACCGAGGCTCGACCGGTCGAAGCGGCGGCCACCACAGATGATCTGAGCGCCGCCCTGAACCGCATGGTCGATCCTCGCGGCTCGCCGGGTCAGGTGACGATCGAGCCCGGCACGCCGATCCTTCAGCCGACTGACGAGCGCCGGCGGAGCGGCAGCCACTACACGCCCCGCTCACTGACCGCGCCGATCGTCAAATATGCCCTTGAGCCGGCGTTCGCGCGGATCGGGCCCGACGCCAAGGCAGACGAGGTGCTTGACCTCAAGGTCTGCGATCCCGCCATGGGGTCGGGGGCCTTCCTCGTGGAGACCTGCCGCGCGCTTGGTGAGCGACTTGTGCAGTCCTGGGCGCGCTGGCCGGAGTCGCGGCCGGCGATCCCGGCCGACGAGGACGAAGAGCTGCATGCCCGGCGACTCGTGGCGCAACGGTGCCTTTACGGTGTGGACCGGAACCCGCGCGCCGTCGATCTCGCCCGCCTTTCGCTTTGGCTTGCGACCTTGGCGCGAGACCACGAGTTCACCTTCCTAGATCACGCGCTGAAGTGCGGCGACAGTCTGGTGGGCCTCGACCTCGATCAGATCATCGCGACGCATTGGGATCGCGCGAAGCCGCCGACGCTTGTTGGTCGGCTAGGGCCTGTCGTCAATTGAGCAAGATGAGGCTGGAGGCCGCGTATACGCCGGCGAGGAAGTTGATGGCGCGCTTGTCATAGCGGGTTGCGATGG
>JAYUBD010000033.1:0-2738 GCA_043740995.1 Caulobacteraceae bacterium
CCGCGTTGTTGCAGGATGACACGCCCGGGCGACAACGGCGCATCGCCCTGCGTATTGTCGGCCAACAGGTTGAAATCACGCTGAAACGTTTCGTTCCAGCCATAGGTTTCGAGCCCGGTTTCAGGGCGCTCAGGGTCGTGAGACAATGGGAAGGATCCTTCGATCGGCAGACCAGACGGCGCCGTCGAAAGACGCGATGGGGAGTCTAACGGTCAGCGCGGCGGAGGGAGGCGGCGTTCAATACAATCATTTTGCAAACCCTCCCGGATGTCTGGATCCATGCCTCTAGGTTATCACGCCGCGCCGCCCGGTCAATGCCGACGAATCCCGGCGGATCCCGGCGGAATAGGGGTTCTGAAAACCGGACTTCAGACGTACAGGACGGACGGCTCGCCCGGGCGGCGGGACCCTGAGCGTGGCGAGGGACAGTGGCGCGTGAACCTGCCAGGCTCAATCAATGACTGAAGCGCAAGGCCGGCGCGCCGCGCGATGGAGCGACCTGATCACGCCGGCCCTGGCGCCCAGGGCCGGCCTGGTCATCCTTGGCGTCTGGCTGAACGCCGCCGATGCCCTGGTGACCGCCACCATCATGCCGAGCGTGGCGCGGGATCTGGGCGGCGCGGCCTATTTCGGTTGGGCCCTGGCCTTCTACCTGACCGGCTCAATTCTGGCCGGGGCCAGCGCCGGTCAGCTTTCCCGCCGACTGGGCCTGCGGCCCGCCATGATGCTGTCGGCGGCGATCTACGCCGTCGGCTGCGCGATGAGCGGCGCCTCCGCTAATATCCAGCTCTTTCTGCTTGGACGCATCCTGCAGGGGATCGGCTCGGGCTGGATCGCGGGCTTCTGTTATGTCGCCATCGGCATGGTGTTTCCGGAGCGGCTGTGGGCGCGGATGTTCGGGGCCACCGCCGGGGTGTGGGGGATCGCCAGCCTGTTGGGTCCGCTGATCGGCGGCCTGTTCGCCGCCGCCGGCCATTGGCGCGGGGCTTTCTGGATGTTCGCCGGCCAGGGGCTGGTGTTTGCCGCCGCCTGCATCGTGCTGCTGCCCGGCCGGCGCGGCGAGGACGACCAGCAACCGCTCGCCTGGCGGACCCTGTCGGCCCTGGCCGTGGCGATCATGGTGATCGCCGTGGCGGACGTGACGCCGGGGGTCCTCGCGCCTCTGGGCCTGCTGGCCGCCGGTTGCGCGCTCCTGGCCTGGGCGGGTCTGATCAATGGCCGACCGGGCGAGCGCCTGCTGCCGCATGACGCCATGCGACCGCTCACCGTCGCCGGCGCCGGCTATGCGATGATCTTCGCCATGGAGGTCGCCACGGTGGGGCTCAATGTCTATCAGGCGGCGATCTTGCAAAGCGTCTATCGCGTCTCGCCGCTGATCGCCGGCTATGTGGTTTCGGTGATCGCCGTGGGCTGGACCGCCGCGGCGTTTCTGGTGTCGGGCCAACCGGAGCGGCGGCATGGCGCCTTTATCCTGGGCGGCGGCGGGCTGATCGCCGGCGCGGCGGTGATGATGACGGTGACCCTGGCCCGCGCGCCTCTGGGCTGGGTGATCGCCGCGGGGATGATCATGGGGATCGGCTTTGGGATGTCCTGGTCCCTGGCGACCCAGCGGATTCTGAGCGCCCTGCCGGCGACCGACCGGGCCATTGGATCGGGCGCAGTCCCCACCACCCAGTTGATCGGCGGCGCGGTGGGGGCGGCGGCGGCGGGGGCCATCGCCAACCTGCTGGGCCTGACCCATGACTTCAGCCCGCGACATGTCCAGGCCGTGTCGCCCTGGTTGTTCGGGGCCTTTCTGCCCATGGCGGGGCTGGGTTGCCTCGCGGCCGCCCGCCTCGCCCGGGGCGACCGGGCGTGACGGCGCCCGCTCAAGGCGCGACGGTCGCCGCGCCCGACCGGGCGTCGGTCAACGCCTTGTGGGCATAGAGCTTTTGCACCTGGGACCAGGCGAAGGCCCCGATCACCAGCACGGCGCCGACCATGTCGCTCTCCTGCGCACCGGTCATCACGCCGGCGGTGACCAGGCTCGCGCCACCGGCCATCAACAGACTGCGCAACGCCGCCATCACGGCGGCGGACACCACGCCTGGGGTCTCGGAATTCATGGGATCGTCTCCTGTTTCAGTTGAGGGGATAAAGGTCAGCGATGCCGCGGCGGCTCCTCGGCGGGGTCGCGACGCCAGCGGATGGCGGCGTTCAGGTCCTTGAACTGATCGACCAGGGCATCCAGCCGCGTCTCCACGCGGGTGACCTGGTGCGACAGCGATTTGAGCGGCTCGATCTCGCGCTCGATCGCCTTGACCCGGTGGGTCAGGGTGGCGCCCCAGATCAGCAGGCCGCCGATCTGCAGCAAGGCGGTGACGCACAGGGCGGCAAGCGGCAGCCCGACCTGGGTGAACATGATCAGTCCTCCAAAGAAAAAGCGCCGCGCGGCTATTGGCGCAGAAGGTCGCCCAGCGCGCTGGCCTGGGCGACGGCGGCGGCGAGGTTGGCGTCGGTGGGATCGAAGGCGGCGACGGCGGCGGGCGGCAGACCGCGCGCCGCCAGCACCGGCATCATATGGTCCAGCACCGTCCGGCGTTGGGGATAGGGCATGGCGGCCAGGCCCGCCCCCACGCTCCCCAGAATCTCAGCCTGTTGCGTCGCCTGGCCGCGGCCCGCCTTGTCGAGCGCCGCGACCCGTTGGGACAGGGCCGCGGAGTCCGCGCCGCGAAAGGGGTTGGCCGCCGCGTCCGCCG
>JAYUBD010000034.1:0-8969 GCA_043740995.1 Caulobacteraceae bacterium
CCGTTGCTGCGGGCATGCCCAAGCGCGGTCGGCAGCGCCAGCAGGAGCATGATGATCGGCGCCAGGCCTTCGGCGATGGTGCGGTAGAGCCGGGTTTGAAACGACCCGGGGCTCTTATCGACAGGCCCCTTGCCGAACAGCGATCGGAAAGCGGTGTTTGATGTAATTTCATAGGAATCCGAGAACAGTCTTGCGGCGTCGGTCGGCAGCAGGTTGGTGCGCCACTCAAGGTTCGCCACGGTCATTTCACTGGCGCGGGTCTTCCCCAGATCGGTGACCGCCACATCGTGCAATCGCCACCCCGCCCGGGCATAGCTGGCCGACGACGCCGTGAGGCGTCGAGTCAGCGCCATCTTCGCATCCCGCTCATAGATCGAAACACCGCGCAGGCTGTCGCCGCTCGGCGTCGCCGCCCGCACCATCACCACATCGCCGTCGATATGGAACCATCGCGGCTGACCGGCTTTGTGCGTGACCCCGGGCGTCGAGACCGACCACCAGGTCGCCAGGGCCTGCTGAGCGCGCGGCGTAAGCTGGTCGGCGACCACCAGGTCCATCAGGGCCACCGCCAGCGCCACGGGCACGGTGCGACGGAAAATCTGAAACAGCGACAACCCCGAGATGCGCATCACCACCAGTTCGCTGTTGCGCGCCAATTGGCTGAACGTGAAAATGGCCCCGGCCAGCACCGCGAATGGCGCGACCTCGACAAACATGTAGGGCAGACGCAGGGCCATATAGCGGAGGATCTCGATCGGACCGCCGCGCGCCAGAATATCGCTGGTCCGCTCAAGCAGATCGATCAACTGCAACAACCCGATCAGGGCAAAAGCGGCGGCGGCGGTGCGAACCGCCATCATCCGGGTCAGATAGGCTGAGAGACTATAGGCGCCGTGGGTCCGGGTCCGCGGCGCGGTTGGCTTGACGCGGCGCTGCAGCAGGCTCGACATGCGCGTCAGCAGGGCGGCGATCGGGGTTTCTCCCGGTCTGCGCCGGCTCGACATGAACAGCCACACGCTGAACAGCGCGATGCCCAGCCACAGGCCGCCGATCGCCAGCAAGGGGTCCACGCCCCCGGCGGCGGCCAGCCCTCGACACAGGGTGACGCCGTGGTGAAAGGCGACGAGGATGACGGCGCCGACGATCATGCCGGGCGCACGACGGCCCCGTTTGGCGGCCAGGGCCAGGGGCAGGGCCAGCAAGGGCAATAGCGGGATGGCGAGCGATCGGAAGACGCGCGTGTAGAACTCGGACAGCAGCAGCGATTTTGGGATCATCGCGTCGGCGCGCCGGCTCTCGCTCAGCAGTTCCGTTATGGTCAGTTCCTCAACATCGCCGCCTCGGGGGCGCAGAGCGGCGCCGCCCTCCAGCACCTCGTGGTCGGTGAAGTCGCCAAATCGGAGCAGGCGCGCGCCGCCGGCGCGGACGTCCGACAGGATCAGGCCGCCGCCCAGGTGCAGGTCCGTGGTCTTGCCGTCGCCGCGCAGTCCCAGCATGCCATCCTTGGCGGTGACCACGGTCTCGCCGTCGGGTCCTTTGCGGCGGATGAATACCCCTCGCAGACCGCGCCCGGTGGCGTCCACGCCATCCGCCGATATGGTGAAATCGGGTCCCGCATGGATGAACACCTGGGGATCCAGCCGGGCGGTCCATCCGGCCTCCGTGGCGGCGTTCATCACCGCGCGATAGCCGTAACGGCTATAAGGCTGCATGAAGCCCAGCAGCAGGATGCTGAAAACGCCGAGGGCCAGACCGGCGACCATCAGCGGCGCGACGATGCGCTCGAACGAGATCCCGCCCGCCAGGATGGCGTCGATTTCGCTGTCTTCGTCCAGTCGCGCGATGACGATGAACAGGGCCACGAAAAACGAGGCGGGCAGCGCCAATCCCAACTGGTACGGCACGAGATTGGTGATCAGGCCGAACAGATAGCCCAGTCTGGCGCCGTTCGAAGCCAGCTGATCGATCAGCCGCAGCGTCTGTTCCAGGAGGAACGCCACCAAGGTGACGCCCAACACCGCGAGCGCCGGCATCGCCAGCTTGCGCAGCAGGTAGGCGTCAAGGATCGATGGGCGCCAGAAAGTCTTGTATGCAGCCGGGGCGCCCAGCGCCATGGATGTCACCGACTAGACAACTCCGCCGGCGCGACGACGGTCCGCGGTCAGAAAACCCAATCGACGTCCGACATCGGCGAATATCGAGAGCGCCTTATCGATCTGCTGAACCGTATGGGCCGCGCTGACGCTGGTGCGTAGCAGGCACACATTGCTGGGCGTGGCGGGGGGTACGGCGAGATTAAGATAAAGGCCGGACTCAAGCAGCAGCTTCCAGAAGGTGACGGCGGTTTCCTGGTCTGGCATCGCCACGGCGATGATGGGGTTGGCCTCCGGGCCGGTCTCGAAGCCCATGGCCGCCAACCCGTCATACAGGCGGCGCGCATTGCGCATCAGATGCGCGCGCAGGATGGGCTGGCTGCGCAGCTTGACCAGGGCCTCCAGGGTCGAAGCTACCACGCCAGGGGGCAGCGAGGCCGTGAACATGTAGGGACGGCAGATCACGCGCATGACATCGAATTCGGGGCTATCCGAGACGCAGAAGCCGCCGACGCTGCCCAGGCTTTTGGAGAAGGTGCCGACGATGAAATCAACATCGGCCTCCACGCCCGCGGCCTCGGCCAGCCCCCGACCGGTCTCGCCCAAAACGCCCATGGAATGGGCCTCATCGACCAGCAGGTAGGCGCCCGTTTCACGCTTGACGGCCGCGATCTCTTTCAACGGCGCCGTATCGCCCAGCATCGAATAGATGCCTTCGACGACAATCAGGCGGTCGCCCGGCGCGCCCTCGAGCCGCCGCAGACGCTTGTACAGATCATCGGGATTGTTGTGCCGAAAGCGAATGACCTCCGAGGCGCCCAGACGCGCGCCGTCATAGATGCTGGCGTGGCTGTCGGCGTCCAGCAGAAGATGGTCGCCGCGTCCGACCAGGGTCGAGAGCACGCCGAGATTGGCCTGGTAACCCGTGCTGAACACCATGGCGTGCTTGCGGTCATAGAAGTCGGCCAGGGCCTCCTCCAGGCGAAGATGGCCGTCATAATTGCCGTTGGCGACCCGCGATCCAGTGGTGCCGGTGCCCCGCTGGCGCGTTGCGTCCACCGCCCGTTCGATACAGTCTGGATCGAAGGTCAGGCCCAGATAGTTATGGGTGCCGAGCAAGAGAATAGGGCGTCCGTTCAGCACGCCCTCGGTGGGCGACACGATGCTGTCGAAGCGCACATTGACCGGATCGACGCCTTGCGAGCGCAGGGCGTCATAGGTCGCTTTGGAGGCGGCATGTTTCGCGAAAAGGCTCATGCCGCTGCCCCGCCGCGAAGGTCGTTCACGGCCGCGATCAGATCTGCCACGGTGCGAATCTGGGCGGTCCGGTCCAGCGGGATCGAGATGTCATAAGAGTCTTCAATCGCCATTACGAAATTCATTACCCCCAGGGAGTCCATGCCCAGGTCCTCCACAATATCGGTCTGATTCGTGATCTGCACCGGATGACCGAGCACCTGCTCAAAGATCGCCGCGATATCGTCGCGCAGGGCGTGGTCCGCATCGCCGTCTTTATTGCCTACGATTGCCAATTGATGGTTTGGTCGCATTCGGCCTGACTGCCTTCTGGCTGTGGGGGCGAAGGCGGACCCCGATTTGCACCGTATCAGATTTGAGACCCACCGTTCAACCATGGCTGGACCTTCACCCCAACGCAGGCTCGGTGGCGGGGGCTGGATTCCTCGTCCGCTTATCGCCTTCCAGGCTTTCTTGAAACGTTAAGGCGTGTCGGAAAACCGGGCGGATCGACGCGGGATCGCACCCGCGATGACGTTCACAAGCCTTCTTCCTAGCAGAATCCGCTCAGGTCAGCCAGCCTTCTGTTCGATACCACGCCACGGTGTGCGCAAAACCGGTCGGCAGATCGAACCGCGCCGGCAAGGGATCCGGTCCCTGTTCCGCGCGCGAAATTGCCCAGTCGGCGTGTAGAATTTCCGCCACCTTGCCGCTGTTGAAGATCGCCGCCCGGCCAGAGAGGGCCGCCACACCTCCGGCGGCGGCCCCGGCGGCGCGCAGACTCCAGGCGGGCATCGACGCCAGGCGAGGGCGTCGGCCGACGGCGCGGGCCGCCTGGGTGAAGATTTCCCACCAGGAATATCCCTCGGGTCGGGCGCCGGCGACGGTGACCAGCGGCGGACGCGCGCGGCGGGTGAGACTGTGAACGATGGTGGCGACGACATCATCGACATGGGCCAGGGTCGTCCGAGCCTGGACGGCGCCTGGCATTGGCAGCACCGGGCTCCGCACCGCCAGTTGGAACAAGGCCAGGGTCTCCCGGTCGCCCGGGCCGTAGATGGCGGGGGGGCGAACCGTGCTTAATCGCGGGCCAAGAACGACCAGGGCCGCGATTTCGCCGGCGCGTTTGCTGGCGGCGTAGGTGGATAGTTCGGGCTCTCGGGCCGCCAGGCTGGAGACCAGAATCATACCGCCTGGGGGCGCCGCTAGCGCCGCAAGGCGGGCCCCCTCAATATTCACCCGGGCAAAGTCCTCGCGCCGCGCGGCCTTGATCAGGCCGGCGCCGTGGATCAGCCTGCCGGCCCCGTCCGCCAAGGTGCGAAGCGCCTGGGCGTCGGCAATATCCCCGACGATCATCTCCGGCGCCGCAACGCCCCAGAAATTCTCAGGCGGCCGACGTCGGACCAGAACCCGCACGCGCCAGCCGCCCGCCTGCAGGGCGGGGACGAGGCGGCGACCGAGGAACCCCGTCGCGCCGGTGACGGCGACGAGGCGCGTCTCGGCGATCGCGGCGGCCATCAGGTTGCGGCGCCGACCGAAACGCCCTCGAAAACACCTGAAAGATAGAGCGCCTTGGCCCGAGAGCGGCTCAGCTTGCCGGAGGAGGTCTGCGGCAGGCTATGGGGCGGAACCGGCATCACCTGGGCCTCGAGCCCGTGGCGGGCCCGAATGAGATTGGCGACTTCGGTGCTCAGAGCCTGACGCGCCGCGACATCGCTGGTCCGACACTGGACCAGCGCCACCACCCGTTCCTGACTATCGTCGCCGGTCACGGAAAATACCGCGACATCGCCGCTTCGCAGCCCGGCGATATCGCGCTCGGCGGTCCATTCGAGATCCTGCGGCCAGACATTGCGGCCGTTGATGATGATCAGATCCTTGGCTCGGCCCGTGATGACGACCTGATCGTCCAGCATGTAGCCGAGATCTCCGGTATCCAGCCAACCGTCCGCCGAAAGCGCTTTGGCGGTCTCTTCCGGCTGTCCGAAATAGCTCTTCATCAGGCTGGGTCCGGAAGCGAACAGCCGGCCAACGCGGCGCTCCGGCAACACCCGTCCGTCGCCGTCCCGCACCTCGATCCGATGACCGTCCATCACCTTGCCGCACAGCGCGAATTCCCGGATGCGCGTGGCGCCGGCCTCCGGGACCGTCGCGCGGTCGAACCGCTCCAGATTATGGACGTCGGCAATATCAGTCCGCAGGCCCTGGCCGACCGGCGACAGCGTCAGGGCGAGCGTCGCTTCGGCCATGCCGTAGCTGGCCAGGAAGGCGCCAGCGTCAAATCCCACCGGCCCGTAGGCCGCGGCAAAGGCCCGCAACGGGTCGGCGCGAATCATGTCGCCGCCCAGTCCGGCCACCCGCCAGCAGCTGAGGTCGAGATCCTGCGCCGCCGACGCGGCGGCGCGGCGCGCGGCCAGCTCGTACCCGAAGGTCGGCGCGTATGAGACCGTGCACCGACGCGTCGAAATCAGATCAAGCCACAGGCCCGGACGTCTCACAAAGGCCCCTGTGGGCAAAAGGTCGAGCGAGGCCTGAAACCCGACGCTGGTCATCAGCATCCCCACCAGACCCATGTCGTGGTACAGCGGGAGCCAGGAGACTGTCCGGTCGTCGGCCCGCAGGTTCAAACCGCCGGCGTCGCGACCGATGGTCGAAATATTGGCGATCAGGGCGTTTTGGGTGACGGCGACGCCGAGCGGGAACCGCGTGCTGCCCGATGAAAACTGCAGGTAACACAGCCCGTCAGGATCAATCCGGGGCAAGGCTTCGGTCCGTGTCCGCGGCAAATCGTCCATGCTGCCGCTGAAGATCATGCCGAGACCTTCCGCCGCCTCCGCGAACCAGGGGGCGAGCGCGCCCGGGGCCAGGGCGGCGCGGGCGCCGGCGGAGGTCAACATTCGGCGGACGTGCGCGATATAGGCGTCCTTACCCCCGAAC
Source organism: Caulobacteraceae bacterium (assembly GCA_043740995.1). Lineage (GTDB taxonomy): Bacteria > Pseudomonadota > Alphaproteobacteria > Caulobacterales > Caulobacteraceae > Acaudatibacter. The sequence continues at coordinate 6,267 of JAYUBD010000034.1, forward strand.
GGCGCGGGCAACGGCACGGGAGCCGGCGCCAGACCCGCATATTGGCAGGCGAAGAAGGCGCGCAAAAAATCGCCGTCGCTGTCGGCCGCCAGGGCGACGCGGTCGCCGGGTTCGAGACCAAGGCTCAACAAATGTCCGGCGAGCGCCCGGGCCTGCTCGCAGAGCGCGGCATAGGGCAATACCTCAACGAGCGCCCCGCGCAATGAGTGAATATTGATGCCCGTGTCTTGTCCGGCGGCGTAGTCCAGGGCGTCGGTGATCGTGGCGAAATCGCACGGGCGGATGCGGCGTTCAGGCGCGGTCGGCGTGGGGGTCAAATCGGCGGTCCAATCGAAACGTTCCGGAGAATGACGGTTTTGTCGCCTTAATGCTATCCGCGCCACACCGGCGTCGGCATCGACAAAGCCTCGGGACCTGATAGTCGATAACCGCGCATCGCGTCGAGCGCGGGACGGGCATCATTGGCCATCTGGCGGAGTGGAATGAAAGAAACGGCCGCGCAAGACCATTCGAAGATCGGACGCCCCAGCCTGGGCGCCATGATGAAGGACGAGTTTCTGGCGGACGCGTGGAAGCGCGAGAAAGGTCGTGATCTGCGACCGTTGATGCGCCTGCTGCCCCTCGTTCGGGCGCATCCGATCGACGCCATTCTCGGTCTTCTCTTCATGATTGTCTCGTCGATCGCGCTGTTGATGCTCACCGGGGGCGCGCGCTGGGTGGTCGATGGCGGCTTCGCGATGCATGATCGCCACGCCCTGGTGCGGGTGTTCACCTGGGCCGGCATCATCGCGGCGATCCTGGCGCTGGCGACCGGACTGCGCCTGTATTTTCTCTATAAGCTTGGCGAGCGGGTGGTCGCCGATCTGCGCCAAATCGTGTTCCGCCATGTGTTGGGCCTGGACCTGACCCATTTTGTCAAGCTGCGCACCGGCGAGGTGCTGTCCCGCATGACCACCGACATGACCATGGTGGAGGGCATCGTGGGCAATGTGATCCCGGTCGCCCTGCGCAATCTGGTCACCCTGACCGGGGCCCTGGTGTGGATGGTGGCCGTCAGCCCCAACTTCACCGGCCTGGTCCTGCTGCTTATCCCCGCTCTGCTGACGCCGCTGTTCCTGATGAGCCGCCGTCTTCAGAGGCTCTCGGTGCGGGCGCAGGACCGGTTCGCCGAGGCCGTGGGCTATGCCGGCGAGGGCCTTGGCGCCTTGGATACCGTGCAGGCCTTTGGTCAGGAGGATGTTGTCGCCGCGCGCTTTAACGGCGCCGTGGAGGGAGCCTTCGAAGCGTCCCGCGCCCAGCTTCGCGCCCGGGGCCTACTGTCAGGATTGATGATCAGCCTGATCTTCTTCGGCATGCTCGCCCTGCTGTACGAATCGGCCATAGCGGTCATCGTGCAGCACCGGCTTACGGCCGGCGCGCTGTTCCAGTTGCTGGCCCTGGCCTTCTTCGCCGCCAATGCGGTCAAGGACCTGTCCGAGGTTTGGGGGCAGATTCAGAAGGCCTCGGGTGCGGCGGAGCGCATCGCGGAAATGATGGACGCCCAGCCGAGCATTTGCGTTCCGGCCCACCCCACGCCGATGCCCAGTCCGGCGCGGGGCGAGATCAGCATCGAGAACGTTAATTTCGCCTATCCGGGCCGCGACGGCCCAGGAGCCCTAAACGGTTTTTCCCTACGCGCGCGACCGGGTGAGCGGGTGGCTCTGGTCGGACCATCGGGGGCCGGAAAGAGCACGGTGTTCCGACTTCTGCTACGGTTCTACGATCCGGACAGCGGCGTGGTGAGGATTGACGGCGTCGATTTGACGCATGTCGATCCTCGCGAGGCGCGGGAGAGGATGGCGCTCGTCGCGCAGGACACGCCGCTGTTTTCGGGATCAGCGGCGGACAATATTCTGTTTGGCCGCCGTGGCGCGACGGCCGACGATGTTAGGGCGGCCGCCTCGGCGGCCCAGGCCGAGGGGTTCATCCGGGCGCTGCCGCACGGATTCGACACGGTGGTCGGCGAACACGCCAAGACCCTCTCCGGTGGGCAACGACAGCGGCTGGCGATCGCCAGGGCGCTGATTCGCAATTCGCCGATTCTGCTTCTGGACGAAGCGACAAGCGCCCTGGACGCCGAAAACGAACGCCTGGTCCAGCAGGCGCTGCATGAGGCCATGGTCGGCCGCACCACCCTGGTCATCGCCCATCGGTTGGCGACCGTATTGGAGGCCGATCGCATCGTGGTGATGGACGCCGGACGGGTCGTCGAAGAAGGTCGCCACGCCGAGCTTTTGCTGAAAGGCGGACTCTATGCCCGGCTGGCCCGCCTGCAATTCGGCGCCGAGGCGGCCTGAACTCAAGGGGCGGGGCGCGACGCCGGTGCGGAGGCCCGCAACATCACGGCCAGTCGGCGGTTGATCTTTTGTCGCCTGGCCAGGACCCAGGCCATGACTATATTCAGAACGACGATCTCGAACAGAAAATACCAGAGCGGCCCGCCGACCAACATGCTCAGAGCGCTCGCCAGGGTGCGGGTGTTGCCGCTGAGCAGGCCGCTTTGCTTGACCAACGGCGCCATGCTTTCCCGATAGAGCCGGCGGGCGCGATCCATATCGGGTCCGACCGCTTCGGCAAACGGCGCCATGGCCTCTTCGATCCCCGCCTCTCCCGGGCTAAATGCGTTCGAGACCGCCATGTAGAGGCCCCCCAGGGCGCCGCGCA
>JAYUBD010000035.1:0-8955 GCA_043740995.1 Caulobacteraceae bacterium
TGGTGTGTGACGAAGACACCCAGGAGCGCGTGCTCGCCCAGTTCTCAGATTTGTTGCGCGCGGAAGACCACATAGCGCGCACCGACCTTCTGCTCTATGGCGCGCATGGAACCGCAGTGCAGGACATGCTGCGGCTGCTGCCGACGAACGAACAGGCGATTGCCCGGGCGCGGATGGCCATCCGCCGGCGCGCGTCCGACGCTCAGGCGATGATCAACGCCCTGCCGCCCGACGATCAGGTGCGTCCGGGCCTTGCCTATGAACGGGTGGTCTGGCTGTTTGACCGCGGCGACATCAATACGGCGCTGGCGCTGATCAACTATCTGCCCGAGGCCCTGCCCAACGAGGCGGCCGCGGAACGCCTCTGGCGACGCGGCGCTCTCGTCGGCGCGGCGCTCCGGGCCGGTGACAATGCCGGGGCCTATGCGGTGGCGGCCCATTCCGGGCTGGTCTTTGGGCGGGAGGCCGCCGAGGCGCAGTTCTACGCCGGATGGATCGCCCTTTCGCGACTTAAGGATCCCCGACTTGCTGACCAGGCCTTCGAGAAGTTGCAGGGCGTGGGGGTCTCGCCGCTGACCCAAAGCCGCGCCCTGTATTGGCGGGGCCGGTCGGCGGACGCGCAGGGCGATGTCGTCGCGGCGCAGATTTATTTTGGTCAGGCGGCGCAGTTCACGACCACATTCTACGGCCAGTTGGCGGCGACCCGAGGCGGGGCCGCCACGCTTGTGCTGGGCAAGGATCCTGAGACGCCGCCGGAAGTTCGCGCGGCGTTCGAGGCTCGGGGCGAGATTCGCGCGGCGCGATTGATGATCGGCATTGGCGCGCGGGACAGTTTTCACGCCTTCGTCGCCGCCCTTGCCGATTGCCTCCCCGGCGGGGCGGACGAGGCCATGCTATTTGATATCGCCCATGGAACGGGCGACCAGGAACTCTCAATGCGGGTGGTGCGCAATGCCGCAAAGCGCGGCTTCATCCTGCCCGAGCGTGGGTATCCCGTCCTGACGCCGTCCCTGGGATTCAATGCGCCGGAAGCCGCCCTGGTGCTCGGCATCACGCGTCAGGAAAGCAGCTTCGACCCTCAGGCAAGATCTGGATCCGGCGCGCGCGGCATGATGCAACTCATGCCCGCGACCGCCCTGGGCGTGGCGCGCAAAGCCGGTCTCGGCGCCGGCCGTCTTGACGATCCGGACTATAATATCAGGGTGGGTTCGACCTATCTTGGCCAATTGGTCAACCAGTTCAGCGGCTCCTATGTGATGGCCGCCGCCGCCTACAATGCCGGTCCCGGACGACCGATCCAATGGACCAGCCTGTGCGGCGACCCGCGCGGCAGTTCGGCCGATCCTCTTGATTTCATTGAATGCATCCCATTCTCGGAGACCCGGGACTATGTGATGCGCGTGCTGGAAGCCACCCAGGTCTACCGCGCCCGGCTGAATGGCGGCTCCGCGCCGATCACTCTGGCCGCCGACCTCAAACGCGGGGCTTTCAGCTATCAGGTCCAGGCCGCCGCGACCGCGCCGACCCTGGTCGATCGGCAATGATCATTCCGCGATAAGGCCCGACACCAGGCCGTCGATCAACACCCGTCCAAGATTTTCAGACCATTCCACGGTCGGGTGCGTGATCATCAAGGAGACCATGCCGTGACAGCCCGCCCACAGGGCCTGATGGACCGTGACGGCGTCAACATCTTTCAGGCGACCTTGTTCGGCGATCTCGCGGACGACGCCGGAAAAACACGCAAGGCACTGCGCGCCAAGCTCCACGGTCGCCCGCTGCTTCTGCAGGGAGGCCGCGACGGGGGAAGAACAAAACACCAGCCGGTAGGCATTCAGATTTCCTAGGGCAAATGTGACATAGGCCGTCAACATCATCCGGACCCGCGCCGCCGGATCAATCGGTCGTTTGGACAGGTCGCTGTTCAAGGCCAGCAGCGCCTCCATCGCCGCCGTGCAGATCTCGATCAGGATCTGGTCCTTATCGCGGAAATGCATATACAGGCAGGTGGACGATACGCCGACCTCGTCGGCGATTTTCCGGATTGTGGCGCCCTCATAACCTTCGGCCACGAAAATCCGCTCCGCCGCCCGCAGGATCTCGGCCCGGCGCAGATGGCCGTCGCCCTTTGCCTTGCGCGCCGACTTCGGCGACCGTTCCAGAGTGTCGCTCACGGGGCTTGGATCCTCAACGGCTATGAGCCCAACATAAAGGCGAAACCGTCCGCCGGGGCAAGCGCGACGCTGGACGCACCCGGCCCCATCCACGTAAGCCAGTCGCATGCCCGCGCCCTCCCCTTGCCTGACCTCGCCATCGCCGCTCGTCATGCGCACGACCGGCTGGTCCGACTACGCCCTGATCGACAGCGGCGCCGGCCGTAAGCTGGAGCGGTACGGGCCGGTGACCGTTGTCCGCCCGGAACCTCAATGCCTGTGGCGTCCGGGGCTTGGCGAAGCCGCGTGGCTTGCCGCGCATGCTGTGTTCGAGCCGAGCGACGAGGAAGACGCCGGGCGATGGCGTTTCGCGAGCGCCTCTCCGGCCCCCTGGACGATGACCTGGCGAGACATCGCCTTTCGCGCCAGGCTCACCGCTTTCCGGCATCTGGCGGTGTTTCCTGAACAGGCCGCGAATTGGGCGTGGCTCGCCGACCGACTGAAGGCAGAAAGCGCGCAAGCGGCAAAGGCCCCGCCGCGCATTCTAAACCTGTTCGGCTATACCGGCGTCGCCAGCCTGGTCGCGGCGGCCGGCGGCGCGGTCGTCACACATGTCGATGCGTCGAAAAAAGCCGTCGCCTGGGGAAAAGAGAATGCCGTCCTCGCCGGCCTCGACGCGGCGCCGATCCGATGGATATGCGAGGACGCCCGAAAATGGGTGGCGCGAGAATTGCGGCGCGGCGCGCGCTATGACGGCATAATTCTCGACCCGCCCAAATATGGTCGCGGCCCCGATGGCGAGGTCTGGCGGTTGCATGATGATCTGCCCGGCTTGATCGCGGGTTGCGAGGCTCTGCTCGCCGAGGGTGCGTCTTTCCTCCTGCTCAACGCCTACTCGGAACGCCTGTCGGGCCTGGCCCTGGCAGGCCTGATGGCCGAAGCGTGTAGTGCGCGCGGCGGCGCTATCGACTGGGGCGAGTTGGCCTTGATGGAACAGACCGGATCTCGCGGCGTGGGGCTGTCCTTCTTCGCGCGGTGGAGCGCCAAATGATGGGGCGCGTCATCACCTCGCTGACCAATCCCGCCGTCAAGGCGGCGCGGGCCCTGCACATGCGCAAGGAACGCCAGGAAACCGGGCGGTTCCTCGTGGAGGGCCTGAAGAGCATCACCGAGGCCGTCCAGCTTGGGCGGGCGCCGCGGTTGCTGTTGCACGGTCCGGGCGCGGCGGCTCATCCTCTGCTCGCCCTGGCGGTCGCGGTGGCGGACGAAACCGTGGAGGTCAGCGAGGCCGTGCTCGCCAAGATATCCCGACGCGACAATCCCCAGGCGGTCTTGGGGATTTTCGATCAGCGGTTTACGCCCCTGGAAGTGCTTGATCCTTCCAAAGCGCGCTGCTGGGTCGCGCTGCAGGCGGTTCGAGACCCCGGCAATCTGGGCACGATCATCCGCACCGCCGACGCCGCCGGTTGCGGTGCGGTGATCCTGGTCGGCGATTGCTGCGATCCCTATTCGGTGGAAGCGGTGCGGGCGACCATGGGCTCGATCTTCGCCTTGCCTCTTGCGCGGGTGAGCGTCGATGATTTCTTTGTCTGGCGAAAATCCTGGCCAGGCTGCGTGGTCGGAACCCTGCTGAACGCCACGACGGATTTCCGGGCGGCGACCTATGCCGACCCGACCCTGGTCCTGATGGGCAACGAACAGGCCGGCCTGTCGGACGAGCTGGTGAGCCTGTGCGACGTGACGGTGAAAATCCCCATGCGGGGCCGCGCGGACAGCCTCAACCTAGCCGTGGCGACCGGCGTGATGATCTATACCGTAACCAACTGAGGCGGTCCAATGCCCCGAATCCTCGCCATTCACGCCCACCCCGATGATGTGGAGACCCTGTCGGCAGGCGCGCTGGCGCTGCTGGCGCGGGCGGGGCACGCCATCGAGATCGTCACCCTGACTGCCGGAGACTGCGGTTCGATCGAACACGACCCGGAAGAGACAGCGCGCATCCGACAAAGAGAGGCGGCGCGGGCGGCGGCGATGATCGGCGCGACCTATCGCTGCCTGGGGTTCGGTGATCTCGCGGTGTTCAATGACGACCCCTCCCGCCGTCACGTCACCGAGGCGATTCGCGCCGCGGACCCCGACCTGGTGATCACGTCGTCGCCGGTGGACTACCATCCCGATCATGAGGCGACCGGCCTGTTGGTGCGCGACGCCTGTTTCGCAAGTTCGGTCCCCAATTATCGCTGCGGTTCCTCGCCGGCTCTGGGCGCCATTCCGCATCTCTATTTCATGGACCCGATCGGCGGGCGCGACCGCGACGGCGTCAAGGTGACGCCAAGATTCGCGGTGGACATCACCGAGGTCGCGCCGATCAAGCGCGCCATGCTGGCTGCGCACGAAAGCCAGACCAGCTGGCTGCTCAAACAACATGGCGTGGCCGATCCGGTTGAGGCGATGCAGAGCCTCTCACGCCGACGGGGCCAAGAATTTGGCGTGGCGTGGGCGGAGGGGTTTCGCCAGTACCGGCACGAACCCTTTCCCCGCACGCCCTTTTTGCAGGACTTGCTGGGCGGCGCGGTGCTCACCGTCTGACGCCGGCTTGGCAGCTTTCGGCAGCTTCTTTGCGGCTCCACGGCAGTTTTCCTGGTAGTTTTTGGCAGTCGGATGGCAGCTATTGGCAGCTGGATGGCAGCCGGTTGGCAGGTGTTTTGGCAGGTTTTGGCAGGTCCAGAATTTTCACAACCCATTGTAATTTAATTGAATTATTGGCTGCTTTGCAGCTTTGTGCGCCTTTTCATGAGGACTGTTCGCGACCCACCGCTCAATATTTTCATAATGCAATATATTAGGGGTTCCGTCAAGCCGCCCAACGCGGTTGACCCGGCCCTGCGCGCGCTGCGATCCGCAGGCAACAGGGTGACGAAGAAAGATTGTTCCTCTCCCGTCCGCTTAGGTGGGGTTGGCGCCCGCCATCTCGCGAACAGTCTGGGGCGCAAGGCCGCATCAACCTCCCTAAACATCCTCCAGGAACGCAACCCCAGGCGCGACCTTCAGGGCGCCGCGCGTGGCCGGATCCAACAGGTATCGGCCCGGCAGCCGCATCTCCACCTCGCGGCCGCCGGGAAAGGCAGCCACGAAGATGATCGGGCCACCGCCGGTCTGGGCGGGCTTGAGGCGGGACTTCAAGACATCAACCTCGGTGATGGCCGGCGACAGGTGAATACGCAGACCGGCCGCGACTTTTTCGATGGCCCGTTCCATCGATTCGGCCTCGTCGGCGAAGAACCGCACCTCGCCATCGGAGGCCTTGGCGCGGACCTTTAGAACGATGGCCTGACCGGGCTCCAACAGATCGCGGGCGCGACGAAGGACTTCCGGCTGGAACAGCACCTCATATTCGCCGGTGGGATCGGACAGGGTGACAAAGGCGAACTTGCCGCCGCTGCTATTGGCGGAGGAGCGTTCCTGACGCCGTCGGACAATGCCGACCATGCGGAAGGCTTCGGCTCCCCCGATCGCCCCGGCCATGGCGTCCACATAAAACGTGGTGCGGTTACGACGAAGCACCTCGACCATGTCCCCGAGAGGGTGACCGCTGAGATAGAATCCAACGGCCGCCAGTTCTTCGTCAAGCTGGCGCACCGGATTCCACGGCTCGGTCCTCGGCAGACGCGGACGCGCCGCCTCGGCGCGTTCGCCAAACAGGCTCTCCTGAGCCGAAGCGCGATCGGCCGCCATGCTTTGGGCATAGGCGATCAGGGAATCGGCGGCGGCGACAAGCTGGGCGCGGTGGGGATGCAGACTGTCAAACGCCCCGGCGCGCGCCAGACTTTCCAGAGCCCGCTTGTTCACCTGCCGGGGATCGATCCGCTCAAGGAAGTCAAACAGGTCGCTGAATCGACCACCGGTCTCACGGACGTCCGCTACATGGGCCATGGCCTGCTGGCCGACATTGCGCACGGCGCCCAGGGCATAGAGCACCCTGCCCTCCCGCACGTCGAAATCGGCGCCCGAGCGGTTGATATCGGGTGGCAGCACCTCGACCTTCTGACGTTTGGCGTCCTGATAAAAGACCGCCAGCTTGTCGGTATTGGAGATATCGAGGCTCATTGACGCCGCGAAAAACTCCACCGGCGCATTGGCCTTCAGCCAGGCGGTTTGATAGGCGATCAGGGCATAGGGCGCGGCGTGGCCCTTGTTGAAGCCGTATCCGGCGAACTTGGCCATCCGGTCGAACATGTCATCGGCGGCCGCCTGACCCAAACCCCGTTCGGCGGTTCCCGACAGGAAGCGGGCCCGCTGCTGGTCCATCTCCTCTTTCTTCTTTTTGCCCATCGCCCGGCGCAGCAGATCCGCCTCGCCCAGCGAATAGCCCGCGAGGATCTGGGCGATCAGCATCACCTGTTCCTGATAGACGATGACGCCATAGGTCTCGGTGAGCACCCCCTCCAGCCCCGGGAGAACTTTCAGCGGTCGGCGGCCCATTTTCACATCGACATATTCGTCGATGGAATCCATCGGCCCCGGACGATAGAGCGAAATCAGCGCGGTGATTTCCTCGATGGATCCGGGCCGCAGCTTGCGCAGAGTGTCGCGCATGCCCTGGCCCTCCATTTGGAACACCCCGACCGTCTGACCCGAAGCCGCCAGCTCATAAGCGGCGGCGTCGTCAAGCGGCAGGCGCTCCAGATCGATGCCGGCCCCGCGCCGCTCAAGATATTTTATGGCGCGCTGGATGACCGTCAGGGTCTTCAGACCCAGAAAGTCGAACTTCACCAGGCCTGCGCTCTCCACCCACTTCATGTTGAACTGGGTGGCCGGCAGGCTGGAGCGGGGATCACGATAAAGCGGGGTCAGTTCGGTCAGCGGCCGGTCGGAGATCACGATGCCGGCGGCGTGGGTCGAGGCGTTGCGATACAGGCCCTCGAGTTGCAGGGCGGTGTTCAAAAGCTGGGCGACGGCCTCGTCATCGTCCCGCGCCTGGCGCAACCGCGATTCCAGGCCGATAGCTTCGGCCAGGGTGACCGGCGCGGCGGGGTTGTTGGGAATCATCTTGGCCAGACGATCCACCTGACCCAGAGGCAATTGCATCACCCTCCCGACGTCGCGCAACACGGCGCGCGCCTGCAGACTGCCGAAGGTGATGATCTGAGCGACCCGATCCTGACCGTAGCGCGCCTGGACATAGGCGATCACTTCTTCCCGGCGCTCCTGACAGAAGTCGATATCGAAATCGGGCATGGAGACCCGCTCGGGGTTCAGGAACCGCTCGAAGATCAGGCCGAACTTCAACGGATCGACGCCGGTGATCAGCAGCGACCAGGCCACCACCGAACTCGCCCCCGACCCGCGCCCGGGACCCACGGGGATGTCGTGCGCCACCGCCCATTTCATGAAATCGGAAACGATCAGGAAATAGCCGGAAAAGCCCATGGTCTGGATTACGCCCATCTCGCGCTCCAGCCTTTGCCAATAGGCCGCCTCGCCCTCCGGAGGCGGCGCGGCATCCAGTCGTCGGCGCAGGCCCTCGCGCGCCTGTCGCGCCAATTCGTCGTCCTCGGTGAGGCCCGGCGCGGTCGGGAACCGCGGCAGGATGGGATCGCGCTTCTTGACCATGAAAGCGCAACGGCGGGCGATTTCCAGCGTGTTGTCGCAGGCCTCGGGCAGGTCGGCGAACAGCCGGCGCATGTCGGCGGCTGGTTTAAACCAGTGCTCGGCGGTGACCCGCCGACGGTCCTGCTGATCGATGAAGGCGCCGTCGGCGATGCACAGCAGCGCATCGTGCGCCTGCCAGGTCTTGGCCTGAGCGAAATACACATCATTGGTGGCCACCAGCGGTGTGTCGCTGTCATAGGCCCAGGCGACCAGGCCCGGCTCGGCCGCCGCCTCGCCGACCATGCCATGGCGTTGCAGCTCGACATACAGCCGCAGACCGAACACCGTCAGCATGTCATCCAAGGCCGCCCGCCCCTCGGTCAGACGCCCGGCGGCAAACAGCGGGTCGATCGGCCCGTCCGGCCCGCCGCTCAGGGCGATCAGCCCCTCGGCATGGACCTTGACCTTGTCCCAGGGCACATGCGGCGCCTCATTGGCCTCGACATCCAGATAGGCGGCCGAGGACAGCACGCAGAGGTTGCGATAGCCGACCTGGTTCTGGGCCAGCAGCACGATGGTGGGCGTACGCGCCCAGCGCTCCGGCGGCCCCGCCCCCAAACCACTCACCGGCAGGGCGCAGCCCACAATCGGCTGCACGCCCGCATCCTTGGTCAGCACTGAAAATTCCAGGGCGCCGAACAGGTTGGCCCGGTCGGTCAGGGCCACCGCCGGCATGCCGGCGGCCGCCGCAAGGGGCCCGATAGCTTCAGCCTTGATCGCCCCCTCCAACAGGGAATAGGCCGACCGCACCCGCAGATGGATGAACTCCTCGCCCATGTCCGCCATCGACCCATCTCCCGGCAACCGCCGCTCCGATGGAGCGACCCGCGCTCACCATACCCGATTCAGGCCGCCAGCTGCGCCGCCTGACACACCATCCAAACAAACCCCGCCACCGAAGCCAGAGCCAGCGACTCACGTGCAAACCGAAACATGGTGATTTCCTCCAAAAATGTTCCTGGTTCGTTCTAGTTCGTGGTTTGTTCTCATGTCAAGGGGCTATCTCCGACTCTATTTTTTGAATCCGCCCGGCTTGGGAGCGCCCATCCCAAATCATCACGTCGCGACAATCGGGTTGATGATAGGCAACTGTCCGTCCAGCGGCACCCCGGCTTGCATTTCTTCCGGCCATAATATGCCGCAATCGGTC